>NZ_CAXGPO010000043.1:0-24987 GCF_964011655.1 uncultured Spongiibacter sp.
CGGTACCGACGGTGGTCATAATCACTGCGGCGGCCATGTCGATATTCATCTGGGTGCACAGGTATTTGTTATAGGGCAGCGCGAGGCAGGGGCTGCGCTCGTTAAAGCCGGTGAGTTGCTCGGCGCTGCGTGGCCGTTGGTAGGACCAGGCGTCGGGGTTAGCGGCAGCAGTGTCGCTCAGGCCCTGCATGATCTTGCCGATATGCTGCTGGTGTTGTTCAAGGCTGTGGCCATAGCGGTGGCGCAGCGCATTTTCAAACAGCGCGTACATATGGGTGGGCAACCACAAATTGTGTTTGTGTTCCTGGGCGTGGGCGCCGTCGCGTTCTGCCCAGGGCTGTTCGGTGTCGCCACTGGCGCCTTGCTGCCAGTGGCCGATATCACCGCCACCACCGAGCAGGGTGCGAAAGCTCGCGGTCAGTTCGCCGCCGCAGATCGCCACGGCGCGACGCTTGCCGCGGTTGAGCTCATCGGCGAAGTGGTTGATCAACATTTGCGGGCCGTTGCCGCCGTCGGGGGCTTTCAGGCACTGGGCATTATCAAAGCCCAAACGCTTGGCTAATTCCGGCCCGGGGAAGCGGTTAAGCAATGCGGCCAGTTCTTCCGAGACTTCCAACAGGCTGGGCTCGGTACACAGGGCGTCAATGGCGCCGCGCAGTGCATCGCCTTTGCCGGTGTTGTCCAGGGCGCCTTGCAGGGCTTCTTGCAGCGCATCGGTAGGGGTGCGCTCGGGGTTGCCGGTGTCGCGGTAGGTCTGCTGGCTGACTCCGACCAGAATCGGGGTGTTGTCGGCTGCAATCATAGGTAAACCTTTTTTCTTCTTAGCAAGTTAAAGTATGGCGGTTGCCAGCTAGCCCGCTATTGTGGGGCCTGTGGGTCTACATCAGTAGGGTTTTCGACGCCAGAGTTGTCAGCCTGCGCCAGGCGGCTCTGCACGCTGAAAGGCTTGGTAGTGCTGCCGTCGCATCGTCTGTGGGGACTGACCATAGTAATCGCTGAAGGCGCGGTTGAAGTTGCTCGGGTGTTTATAACCGAGTTGGTAGGCCACCTCCTTCAAACTCATGTGCGTATTAAACAGGTACTCCCGCGCTAATTCCATGCGCACGCTCAGACAAATTTGGCGAAAACTGTGGCCGCTTTGTTCCAAATGTCGGCGCAGGCTGCGCGGGCTTAAGCGCAGTAGCTTTGCCGTTTTTGCCAAATTGAATTCGCAGTCTTGGGGGCGCGACATCAACAGGCGTTTAACCTGCGGGGCAATGCCGGCTGTGCGATAGCTCTCGCTGACGATTTGCTGCACGTGGTGAGAGCAGGCGATCAGCGCCTGTTCATTGCCGCTGGGGATAGGTCGGCTCAGCCAGTGCAGGGGCAGGGCGATGGTGTTGCGCGGGGCGTCGAACACCACCTCGCAACCCAGCAATTCGCGGTAGCGCTCGGCGTGGTCAGGTGGACTGCTGGTCAGTTCTACATAGTCGGGCACGGCGGCGCGGCCCTCGGGCAGTATCCCTTGCACATAGCGCCAGGCAGCGACGCTGCACAGCTCCATTAACAGCTGCTCGATGGGCAGTGCGTTGTCGGTGAGTTCAAAGCGAATGAGCGCGTGTTGCTCGCCGCGCTCAAGGTGTACCCGCACTAAAAAGCTCGCTTCGCTGAAGGCGTGACAACTGATATTCGTGGCTTGCTCACAGTTGGCGGCGGTAAGCATGGCATAGCCGAGCAGGCCAAGGTCGCTCAATTGCGCAAGGTCGCCCAGTTCAAGTGCAATGGCAGGCGCGCCATCGTCACGCAGGGCGTTTAACAACACCATTACATTTACCAGCGTATCGTTGCCGGTGGCCTGCCACCAGGTCTCGCCCAGCTCGCAGCGCCGACCGAGCGCCGCGCAGTCTATGTCGGGATAGTGTTGTTGCAGTAGGCGCCAAAGTACCCGCAGTAAACGGGCACCCAGCTGCTCCATTTCTATTAATTGCACAATGAATAATCGACTATGGCCATAAATGATACAAATTGACGGTCACTAATGATAATACTTTTAGTGGCGGAGGGGGACAAGTCTCGCTGCGAAATTGCTAGTCTGTTACGCAGTTTAGGTCATACCGGCGGCGTGCCGCCCACAACAATAACAGTGATAGATTCGCCCGCAGTGTTTTGTCTGGGCGTTTTGTAGGGAGGGTGAAATGCGAACACCAACAGTCTGCAAAGAATATCTCGACAACCTTCTAGAGTACCTTGAGGGCCAGGGGCTCAGCAGCCGGCAGCTGCAATCGGTATTGCGTTTGAATCCCCTTTCTCACATTAGTGAGCAAGGGCGCGTTCCCCTGCGCTTGTTTGAAATGACCTTGGACGCCGGTGCGAACTTGCTGGGTGACCCCTGCCTTGGCGCGAAAGCGGGCACGCATTGTTCGCGAACGCCCTGGGGAATGGTGAATTATCTGGGGATGAGCGCTTCCAATACCCGCGAGGCGGTGGATGCGATGCAGCGCTTTTCACGCCTGTTGATCGACCACGGCGATATGGTGCTAAGCGAGGTAAATAGCAGCACGGCTTGCCTGAGCTGGCAACAACCGCCCCGGCAGCAGGCGTCAGTGCACGTTGTCGAATTTTTCTTTGCCAATTGGTATCGCGTCAACAAGCCGATGTTGGACCGCGGTGCCACGCGCCGAGAAGTTCATTTCGCTCACGGTGCCCAAGGGCGTGAAGCGGAAATGGAAGCCTTGTTTGAAGCGCCGGTGTCCTTCGGTAAAAAATTAAATGCGGTGCACTTCGGTCGTGAACTGCTCGACCAGCCAACGCTTTACCCTCATCCCGGTATTCACAAATCGCTGGAGCAGGCGGCGCTGATTGAGTTGTCGAACCTGCAATTTGAAGACCGTTTGATCAAAGATGTGCGCGACTGCATCGTGAGTCAGCTGGCCGACGGTGTGCCCCGGTTGGAGGATATTTCCGCGCAGCTTGGCATTGCGCCGCGCACCTTACAGCGGCGGTTAAACAACACCGAAACCAGTTATAAAAGCTTGGTGGACGATGCCCGCAAAGAGCGTTCACTGGGGCTGATATCGCGCCGTGAACTCGGCTTGTTGGAGATTTCCGCAGAGCTTGGCTTTAGCGACCAAAGTGCTTTCCAAAAGGCGTTTAAGCGCTGGTATGGTCAGGCGCCCGGTCGCTATCGGATGATGCTGCAATCTGCGTAGTGCCTGGCGCGAATCGCTGCGCCGCGGTGAGCGGCTTGACCGGCGCAGCGAAATTGCGTGTAGTACTCCCTCGCTAATGCTCGAGTGAGGTCGCCGTGGACGACGCGCGTCAGATTGAAAACTTACTGTATCTCTACGCTGAAAAAATTGATGCCGGTGACTTTGCCGGCGTCGCGGCCTTGTTTCGCGACGCCGATATTGTCGCGCCAGCGCACAACAGTGTGGTGAGTGGCGAGGAGGCCGTGCTGGCGATGTACCAGCAGTCGACGCGACTCTATGCCGACAGCAACACGCCGAAAACCCGCCACCTGATTAGTAATGTGATTATCGAACATTCGCCGGGCGCGGTCAGCGCGACGGCGCGTTCCTGCTATACCGTGCTGCAGGCCACCGATGCACTGGCCTTACAGCCTATTATCAGCGGTCGATATCGGGATGAACTGTGCAAGCGGGACGGCGTGTGGGGTTTTGCCCGCCGCGAAATGCATGTGGATTTGGTCGGCGATCTCAGCCAGCACCTGTTATTTGAACTGTAAGGCGGAGCTAAGCCCGCCTTAGCGTTGGCTCAGCTAATATTGCCGGTGACCCGTACGCGGCGACTGGTCGGCGCGGTGTTTTCCGCTTTGGCGGCCTCGTGCTTTTGAATCTCGCCGTCGATCACGTTTTTCAGGGCGATAATCAGGCCAGTGAAGATGAAGGCGCCGGGGGGCAGTATCGCCACCAGGAAGGCCTTGTAGTCGTCAACCAAAACAATCTTCCAGGCCTTTGCGGACTCGCCGAACAACAGCTCCATGTTGGCGAAGATATGGCCCGTGCCAACCACTTCGCGGATGGCGCCGAGCAGAATTAGCACCGCTGAAAAGCCCAGCCCCATAATGAAACCGTCGTACATAGACGGCAGCAGGCGGTTCTTGCTGGCGAAGGCGTCGGCGCGGCCGAGAATCACGCAATTGGTGGTGATCAGCGGCAGGAAGATGCCAAGGATCTGGAACAGCTCATAGGCGAAGGCCTGCATCAACAGTTCTATGCAGGTTACGGCGGCGGCAATAATCATTACAAAGGCCGGCAGTCGCACGGCATCGGAGGTGATGTTGCGAATCAGCGACACGCAGGTATTTGACACCGTGAGTACGAAGATGGTGGCCAGTCCCATGCCGATGGCGTTGATCACCGAGCCGGTAACGGCCAGCAGTGGGCACAGGCCCAGCAGTTGCACGATGGCGGGGTTGTTTTTCCACAAGCCGTTCAGGGAGATCTCGCGGTAGTTCACATCACTCATCGCCTTTCTCCTGCGTCACTTCGTCTAACAACATGGGTCGCTGCTGCGCATAGAATTCCAGGCTGCGTTTCACGGCAGCGGTAACGGCCCGCGGCGTGATAGTGGCGCCGGTGAACTGGTCGAAGACGCCGCCATCTTTCTTTACTGTCCATTTTTCTGCTTCGGGGTTGAGCAGGCTGCGGCCGATAAAGCCGTCTACCCACTGGCTTTTCTTGTAGTCGATCTGGTCACCCAGCCCCGGTGTTTCGCGGTGGCTTAGTACCCGCACACCGGCCACACTGCCGTCGCGATTGACGCCGATGATCAGGTCGATATCGCCGGTGTAGCCATCGCGGGCGGTCGCCGGGAGAATCACCGCCACTACCTCACCGTTTTGTTTGGCGCGGTAGGCATTGCGCGGCTCTCGAAGGCCGAGGAGGGCATCGTCGCCAAGCGCAACGGCGTCGTCGAGCATGCTATTGTCGTGGCGATCGCGGGGGATAATTTCCAGCAGGGCGCGCTCCTCGGCGGCGCGAATATTGTCTTGCACCAAGCCGCGGGTAGAGAGATAGGTGCCGGCGATTACGCCGGTGGTCACCACGGCGAACAGGCCCAGCAGCAAACCGTTTTTCGTAATGGATTGGCCGAGCATTACGCTTTCTCCTGCGCGTTGGGCTTTTTATGCCCGTAAGTGCGCGGCTGAGTGTAGTGGTCGATGAAGGGCGCGGCAAAGTTCATTAACAGCACTGCAAAGGCGACGGCGTCAGGGTAATTACCCCATGCGCGAATAATGTAGACCAGCACGCCGATCAACGCGCCGTAGATCACCCGCCCGCGATTGGACACTGCCGAGCTTACCGGGTCGGTGATAATGAAGAACGCACCGAACATGGTGGCGCCGCTGAACAGATTGAACAGTGCGCCGCCGCCGGAGGCAGAGCTGCCGCCGTCGTTAAACAACAGAGCCATAATGGCAATCGCCAGCAGCATGCTCAGGGGCGCGTGCCAAGTGAAGACGCGGCGATAGAGTAGATACAGGCCGCCGAGCAAAAAGGCCAGGTTGACCCATTCCCAACCGATGCCTGCTACGGTGCCGAATTGCGGGGTTTGTGCCCACAGGTCGTCGACCAGTAGCGCGTCGTTTTGCTTGAGGATATCCAGCGGTGTGGCCATGCTCACACCGTCTATGGGGGCACTGCCAATGCCGAGGCTGCGCAACAGTGCGTCGATGGGGCCGAGAAGCTCGGATGCTGGCACGGCGCCGCGCGGTGCCAGCCAGTTAGTCATTTCAACCGGGAAGGAGATCAGCAGCAATACATAAGCTGCCATTGCCGGATTAAACGGGTTGTAGCCCATGCCACCGTACATGTGCTTGCACAGTAAGATGGCGAAGCCAGTGCCCACCAGAATCAGCCATAGGGGCGAGCCGGGTGGCAGCGCGATACCGAGTAAGAACGCGGTGACCAGTGCACTGCAATCGTTTAGATAAAACGCGATGGGGCGTTTGCGCAGCTTCAGGGCCAGTGCTTCAAAAGCGAGGGCGCTCAGGCTGGCCCACAACACATTGGTGAGGGTGCCAAAACCAAAAAACCAGGTGAGTGCCACCAGGCCTGGAATGGTCGCCATTAATACCAGACGCATGACGCGGCCGGTGCTCATCGGGCCGTGGGCGTGGGGGGAACTTACTTTCAAAAACGCCATGATCAGTTCTCTTCCTGGCTAAGGGCGTCCAAGGCCTGACGAGCCTCGTCCAGCTTGCCCTGCAATTTGGCCAGGGTGTCGGACAGAATCGCGGCGTTGTCGTCGCCATCGGCCTGGGCTTGGTCGAGTTTTTGCTGGGTTTTGGCAATGCGTTTTTCCAGCGAGCTGACCGCGTTGCGCGCCTTGTCCGCCTCGCTCAACTCGGCATTGGCGTTGCGTGCGGCCAGTGCCCGGGCAATGGCCTGAGCGGCGGGGTCGTCGGCATTGCTTACCTCGGCGGCCGGTTCAGGCTCGGCGGCGGGAAGCGCCGCTAGTTCAGCGCGCAGTTTGTCCAGCTTCGCCTGAGTTTTCTCTACGGCGGTGGCAAAGGCGGCAGCATTGGCATCGCCCTGGGCCTGCGCATCAGCGTATTTTTGCTGGGCAGCGTCGAGGCGTTTTTCGGTGCTGGCAATTTGCGTCGTCAGGCGCTCGCGGGCGGCATCCGGACTTTCCGTTTCAGCCCCGCCTGCACGCTTGGCCTGGGCGCGGGCGATCGCCGCGGCTGCCGGGTCGTCGCTAACACTTTCAGCGGGCGCAGGTGCCTGGCTGGCGCGGTGGGCGTCGAGCTCCTTGTGTAGTGCTTGCAACTTGCCCTCGGTTTTTTCTACGCCGCTGCGGAAGGCCTCAACATTGTCATCATTATTGTCGATGGCCAGCTGTAATTTTTGCTGGGCCGCTGCCAGGCGTTTTTCAGTGCTGGCCAGCTGTTTTTCCAGACGAGCGGTTTTTTCTTCGGCAGTTTCGCTGACGGCGTCGCCACTTCGCGCGGCTTGGGCGCGGGCAATGGCCGCCTGGGCGGGGTCTTGCGGCGGGTTGTCGGCGCCACCGGACTTTTTCGCCTTACTGCGGGCGATCGCAGCCTGGATAATGTCGTCTTTACTGCCGTCTTTGGTGGCAGATTGTTGCTTGGCCTTAGCGGCCTCCAGGCGCGCCTTGCGCTTGGCTTCTTTCTCGGCGGCCTCGCGTTCGATACGTGCCTGCCGTGCCTCGAAGCGCTCTTTTGAACGCTCGGCCTTTATCTTGTCTTGCTGGGCCTGGCGAATTTCTGCCTTGGAGGCGCGGTAGTACTGCACCAGAGGGATATTGCTGGGGCAGACGTAGGAGCAGGCGCCGCATTCAATGCAGTCGGCGAGGTTGTGTTCCTCGAGTTTGTCGTGCTCTTGCGCGCGTGAGAACCAGTACATTTGCTGGGGCAGCAGCGATACCGGACAGGCTTCGGCGCACATGCCGCAGCGAATACAGGCTTGTGCAGGTGGCGGTGGCGGCAGCTCCTCGACGGTGGGTGCCAGCACGCAGTTGCTGGTTTTGACGATGGGCACCGCGGTATCTTGCAGGGTGTAGCCCATCATCGGTCCACCCATAATCAGGCGAATGCAGCGACTGGCGTCGAAATGGCTGAGGTCGAGTAGATATTGCACCGGGGTGCCGATCAACACGTCGTAGTTGCGCGGTGTGCTGCAGGCCTCACCGGTGACAGTGGTTACGCGGGAGATCAGCGGTTCACCGTGGCAAACGGCGCGATAGATGGCGCGAGCGCTGCCGATATTCTGACAGACAATACCGATATCGGCGGGCAGGCCGCCGGAGGGGACTTCCATGCCAGTGAGAATTTGAATCAGCTGCTTTTCGCCGCCTGACGGGTACTTGGTGGGGAAACTAACTACTTCAATGCCGGTGCCTTCGGCGGCAGCGCGCATGGCTGCCAGTGCTTCTGGCTTGTTGTCTTCAACGCCGATCAGGGTTTCGTTTGGCTCGACAATATGCCGCAGGATTTCGGCGCCGGCGATAATTTCGGCGGCGCGCTCCTGCATTAAAATATCGTCGGCGGTGATATAGGGTTCACACTCGGTGCCGTTGAGGATCAGTGTTTCAATGGGTTTGTCTTTACCGCCACTGAGTTTTACCGAGCTTGGAAAACCGGCGCCGCCCATCCCGGCAATACCGGCGTTGCGGATGGTGTCGACCAGGGTGTTTTTGTCGAGGCTGCGGTAGTCGCTAATGCCCTGATGGCTGATCCATTCGTCTTTGCCGTCGCAGTTGATTACCACGCAGGGCGCACTCATGCCCGACGGGTGGGGGATAACGCGCGGTTCAATGGCGGCTACTGTACCAGAGCTGGGCGCGTGCACGGGCGCACTGACAAAGCCCTTGGCCTCGCCGATCATCTGACCTTTTAATACGCGGTCGCCGACATTAACAATGGGCGCGGCGGGTGCGCCGATGTGCTGAGACAGCGGCACAATCAATTGGGCCGGAATACCGGCGGCGCGGATATTGTCTTGCAGTGATTGTGTTTTATTCTCGGGCGGGTGAATGCCGCCGTGAATGTCCCAAATCTTTCTCATGCTTCGTGACTATCCTCGGGCGTGCGTTCAGGCCGCTTCAATCGGCGAGTTGCCGCGGCGGTCGCTGGCGATTAGGTCTTCTGTCGGCTGCGGCTTGTCCCAGTGCCAGGTCTGCAATGTGGTCTCGATGGGCCGCATCTCTATGCAATCCACTGGGCAGGGCTCAACACAAAGGTCGCAGCCGGTGCACTCGCTCGCGATAACGGTGTGCATATGCTTGGCGGCGCCGAGTATGGCGTCGACGGGGCAGGCTTGAATGCACTTGGTACAGCCGATGCATTCGTCCTCGCGAATATAGGCCACAGAAGGCACGGCTTCTTCGGCGGCGTCGAGGGGTTTGGCCTCCACACCCAGCAGGTCGGCTAGTGCGGCGATGGTCGCCTCGCCGCCGGGCGGGCATTTGTTAATGTCGTCGCCATTGGCAATGGCTTCGGCATAGGGGCGGCAGCCAGGGTAGCCGCATTGACCACACTGGGTTTGCGGCAGCAGCGCTTCTACCTGATCGGCAATGGGGTCGCCTTCGGTCTTAAATTTTACCGAGGCAAAACCCAGTAGCGCGCCGAATACCAGGCCCAGACTAACCAGTGCCAGTAGCGCTGCAGCGAAGGGATGTTGAGTAATTAGCTCGATCATAAAGGCTCCGCTATACCAGTCCGGCAAAGCCCATAAAGGCGAGAGACATCAGCCCGGCGGTTACCATGCCAACCGCGGCACCTTTGAAGGGCACCGGTACATCGGCAACGGCGATTCGCTCGCGCATGGCGGCAAACAGCACTAACACCATGGAGAAGCCCGCCGCGGCACCAAAACCGTAGAGCGCGGATTCGACGAAGTTGTGCTCTTTATTAATGTTCAGCAGGGCGACACCGAGTACCGCGCAGTTGGTGGTGATGAGCGGGAGAAAAACGCCCAGTACTTTGTAGAGCAGGGGGCTGGTTTTGCGCACGACCATTTCGGTGAATTGCACAACCACGGCGATCACCAGGATAAAGGTAATGGTGCGCAGGTATTCCAAACCGAGCGGCTGCAGCAGCCATTCGTAGGTCATCCAGCTGCAGATAGAGGCGAGTGTCAGTACGAAGGTAGTGGCACTCGACATGCCAATAGCGGTTTCCAGCTTGCTGGACACGCCCATAAAGGGGCACAGGCCAAGGAACTGAACCAACACGAAGTTGTTCACTAAAATGGCGCCGAGCAAAAGTATTGTGTAATCCGCTAGCAAAGCGCTTGCCTCTATTGCCGTGGAGCAGGGCGGCTACAAATGACCGCCCGCTATTTATTGTGATCGAGATGCTATTTTATTTCGATCAAGTGTTCAATTTAAAATCTTTTAATCCACAATGCATTATCGGCAAAATCGATAATGCTTACTGGACTCTCATGCCGGGTTTGGCGCCCTCGTGGGGTTCCAGCAGCCACAGTTCGTCGCCACCGGGGCCTGCGGCCAGCACCATGCCCTCAGACACACCGAAGCGCATCTTGCGCGGCGCCAGATTGGCCACCATCACCGTGAGTTTGCCGATCAGTTGCTCAGGGCTGTAGGCGGCTTTGATCCCGGAGAACACTTGTTTTTGACCGTGCTCGCCGAGATCTAGCGTCAGTTGCAGCAGTTTGTCGGCCCCTTCAACGGCCTGGGCATCGACAATCTTGGCCAGGCGCAGATCTATTTTGGCAAAGTCTGGAAACTCTATCGTGTCCGCAATGGCATCGTCATTGATCTGGGCCGCCTTTTTCTCTGGCTTTTTGCTGGCTTTTTGTACGGTCTTCGCCGCCTCGATGGATTGCCGACTGTCGTCGACCATGGCTTGCACCTTGTCGCTGTCGACGCGAGCCATCATGGCTTTGAAGTTTTCAATTTTATGGTCGAGTAGTGGGGTGAATTCCTCTGACCAGCTCAGGCGAATATTCAGGAATTGCTCAACCTGCTCGGCAAGCTTCGGCAGCACCGGAGCGAGGTAGGTAACCAGTACGCGGAACACGTTGATGCACTGCGAGGCGACCGCCGCCGCTTCTTGCTTGCCGCCTTCCTGTTTTGCCAGCTTCCAGGGCTCACAGGCGTCGAAGTATTCATTGGTCGCGTCGGCCAGAGCCATAATTTCGCGCACGGCTTTGCCGTAATCGCGGCGCTCGAGGTGCGTGGCGATGTCGTCGGCGGCGCCGGTTACCTGTTGCCACAGTTCCGGCTTGTGAAGTTCGCTGCTCAGGCGGCCTTCATTGCCTTTGTGAACGAATTTGGCGCTGCGGCTGGCAATGTTGACCAGCTTGCCGATCAAATCGGCGTTCACCCGTTTGGTGAAATCTTCCAGATTCAGGTCGATGTCGTCGACCGCGCCGGAGAGTTTGGCGGCAAAGTAATAGCGCAGGTACTCGGCGGGCAGGTGTTTGAGATAGGTTTCTGCCTTAATAAAGGTGCCGCGACTTTTGGACATCTTCTTGCCGTTGACGGTAAGGAAGCCGTGGGCGTAGATGGCCGTGGGCTGGCGGAAGCCCGCAGAGTCGAGCATGGCTGGCCAGAACAAGCCGTGGAAATTGATGATGTCTTTGCCGATGAAGTGGTAGAGCTCGGCCGTTGAGCCTTTTGCCCAGTAGTCATCGAAACTGCGGCCCTCGCGCTCGCACCAGTTGGCGCAGCTGGCCATGTAGCCGATGGGCGCGTCCAGCCAAACGTAGAAGTACTTGCCGGGTGCGCCGGGAATTTCAAAACCAAAGTACGGCGCATCGCGGGAAATATCCCAGCTTTGCAAGCCGGCATCGAGCCATTCGCGAAGCTTGTTGGCGATCTGTGGTTGCAGGGCCTCGCTGCTGGTCCAGTCGCGGAGCAGTTGCTCGAAGTCGCCCAGTTTGAAGAAGTAATGGGTGGAGGCTTTCTCGACGGGAGTGGCACCGGAGATGGCCGAACGCGGATTGATCAGCTCGGCGGGGGGGTAGGTGGCACCACAGGCTTCGCAATTGTCGCCGTATTGGTCCTCGGTTTTACACTTCGGGCAGCTGCCTTTGATATAGCGGTCGGCCAGGAAGAGCTGCTTTTCGGGGTCGAATAGTTGGGTGATTTCGCGTTTCTCGATATGCCCATTGGCCTCGAGGCGGCGGTATATTTCTTCCGAATAATGTTGGCACTCGGGGGAGTGAGTACTGTAGTAGTTGTCGAACTCGATCAGGAAGCCGCCGAGGTCGCGCTCGTGCTCAGCCTTGACGCGAGCGATTTGCTCCTCCGGGGTGATGCCGAGTTTTTCCGCCGTCAGCATAATCGCGGTGCCGTGGGCATCATCAGCGCAGAGGTAGGCGCAGTCGTTGCCGCGCAATTTTTGAAAGCGCACCCAGATATCGGTTTGTATCGATTCGAGGAGGTGCCCCAGGTGCAGTGGGCCATTGGCGTAGGGCAGGGCACTGGTAACCAGAATCTTGCGCGACATGCTAATCCTTCATAAAACAATGAGTCAGAGACGTAGCGGCGTATACCGCGGTGTAGACTGTCCGGCGGCGTTGCCGTCGGGGGGCGATACTATAGCGTTTTTACGTTGCCGACGCATCTATGCGGCCGTTGTGAGGGCGCCTGCTGCGGCGTATACTCGCCCGCTTAGCCGCTGTAGTGACGCCTCGCCGAGGCCGCCCATATAGGAGCCTGTTTTGCCATCTGAACACGCCATTCAAGAGTGCTTGTCAGCCGTAACCCTGCCGGGGCTCAGTCAGCCGCTGGCAAGTATTGCCAACATTCGCATGCCTGCCGAGGGTGTTTGCGAGGTGGTGCTGGGCTTTCCGGCGCGCAGCCACCAACAGCAGTACGAGGCATTTTTGCGCGACAGTTTGGCGGCGCAGGGGCTGTCTTGTGAGGTGAGCGTGAGTTGGGAAATCGCCGCTCACCAGGCGTCTCAGGGCATTAAAAACATGGAAAATGTCCGCAATATTATTGCGGTGGCATCGGGTAAGGGAGGCGTGGGTAAATCAACCACGTCGGTGAATCTTGCCTTGGCACTGGCCGCAGAGGGCGCGAGAGTTGGCCTGTTGGATGCCGATATATACGGCCCAAGCGTACAGATGATGCTGGGCGTTGAGTCGGGTGTGCGCCCCAAGCAATACGGTACACAGTATCTGTTGCCCATTGAGGCGCAGGGTATCCAGTCAATGTCGATGGCGTATTTGGTGACCGAGAAAACGCCGATGGTATGGCGCGGCCCCATGGCAACCGGTGCGCTGCAGCAGTTGTTATACCAAACCTATTGGCAGGATCTGGATTACCTGATTATCGATATGCCGCCGGGAACCGGTGATATTCAGTTGACCCTGTCACAGAAGGTACCTGTTGCAGGTGCTGTTGTGGTCACGACGCCACAGGACATCGCCTTGCTCGATGCCAAGAAGGGCATTGAGATGTTCGCCAAAGTGTCGGTGCCGGTGCTGGGCGTGGTCGAGAATATGGCGGTGCATGTGTGCAGTCAGTGCGGTCATGCCGAACATATATTTGGTGAGGGCGGTGGCGAGCATATCGCTCGTGACTACGCTGTGCCGATGCTGGGCGCCTTGCCGTTGTCGATGCAGATTCGCGAACAAGCGGATCGCGGCGCCCCGGTGGTGACGCAGGCGCCTGACAGTGAAGCGGCGCAATTGTATCGCGATATGGCCACGGCCACTGCGGTCGAGTTGGCCCGACGCCAGCGCAGCAGTGCGGCGGCACCACAGATTTCTATTAGCGACGATTAATACTATTTGCTGCCAATGCGGCGGCTCAGGGGAAAGCAATGGCGATTAAATCAGACAAGTGGATTCGTCGAATGGCCGAGTCAGAAGGGATGATCGAGCCCTTCGAACCGGGGCAGGTGCGCGAGCAGGATGGCAATCGAATCATCAGCTACGGTACTTCCAGCTACGGCTACGATGTGCGCTGTGCCAATGAGTTTAAGGTGTTTACCAATACTTACTCGGCAACGGTTGACCCCAAGGCCTTTGACGACCGCAGTTTCGTAAACATTACGGGCGATTCCTGCATTATTCCGCCCAACTCGTTCGCGCTGGCGCGCACCGTTGAGTATTTTCGGATTCCGCGCAGTGTATTGACGGTGTGTTTGGGTAAGTCCACCTACGCGCGCTGTGGCATCATCGTGAATGTCACGCCACTGGAACCCGAGTGGGAAGGTCACGTGACTTTGGAATTTTCCAACACTACCACGCTGCCGGCGAAGATATACGCCAATGAAGGTGTCGCGCAGATGCTGTTTTTTGAATCTGATGAGGTGTGCGAGGTGAGTTACCGCGACCGGGGCGGCAAGTATCAGGGACAGCGCGGCGTGACGCTGCCAAAAACCTGATAGTGCGTGATTGCTCAGCGCGAGGGCGTGTCGAACTCAGCGCTGAGCAGGTTCATCGAATAAAGCTCGTCGTCTTCGCGCTGTTCTAGTTTCACTATCAAATAGTTCAATTCCGGCGCCAGCCAGATAAACGTTTCGCTGCTGCTGCCGTCGCGATGCTTGCGCAGCTTCACGGTTTGCAATGTGCCCATTGCCGTCTCAATACGCTCTTCACCGATGCGGCTGATGCCATAGGTTTTGAGCTTGCCCTTTCTTTTTACTACCGTCTGATTCTGCTGTGAATCCAGCTGACCTTTGATCAGCATTTCACGCAACTGCAGTTGGGCGCTCAGTTGGTCGCTGAAGTGAGGCTTGAGGGCTTTCTGCCAGGGCTTTTTGGCCTGCTTGTCGGAAACGGTTTGCTTGGCCCAGTCGAAGGTCAGTTCGAGGTTTTTCTTGCTGCTGACATTGTTTTCGTAGCGGTAAGACAGGGGGCGCAACTTGCCCTTGTGCACTTCCAGTTTGCTTTCTTCGTCGACTTTAAAGAAAAACAATTTCGCGTGTTGGCTGAGCCGCCAGTGGTCGCCGTCGCGCTCCAGAATACGTTCAGCCTTGGTGCTGAGGCCGTCGTGGCTGATTTGGTAGTGCGCGCGATAGGGGGTTAGGGCATCGGCGTCGGCGTGGACAAGGCCGACACTGCAGGCAAGCAGCAGAGCGCTCGCCAGGGCCTTAATGCTCGTTAAAGATAACGCCGTGCTGAGGAAGTTCCTGTTCATCGAGTACCGCCTTTGAAGCCACGAGAGACAATCGCCCTTCGGCAAACCAGCGAGCCGCCAAAGGATAAATTTGATGCTCTTTGGACAAGACCTTGTTGGCAAGAGTTGCAGCATCATCGCCAGCGTTTATCGGTATTTTTGCCTGAATTATCGCCGGGCCGCCATCCAGCTCTTCGGTAACAAAGTGCACCGTGGCGCCGGCTTCGCGGTCACCGGCATCCAGCGCGCGCTGGTGGGTGTTGAGGCCGGGGTACTTCGGCAGCAGTGAGGGGTGAATATTCAGCAAGCGCCCCAGGTAGTGGCGCACGAAGCCGCCTGTGAGAATGCGCATAAAACCAGCGAGGATCACGAGGTCGGGCCGGTGTTGGTCGATGGTTTCCTGCAGCGCGGTATCAAACGCCTCGCGGCTGCTGAAGTCGGTGTGTGGCAAGCAGTTCGTGGCTATTCCGGCGCGTTCGGCCCGCTGCAGGCCGCCAGCGTCAGCCTTGTTGCTGATAACGGCGACGACGTCGCCACCGCCCAGCTGCTGCGCTTGGGCGGCATCAATAATGGACTGCAGGTTCGAGCCGCCACCGGAGATCAGAACTACTATACGACAGCCCATCATTTACAGGTCGCTGATAACCACTCGGTCTGCGTCGTCATCGCCGGCCTCAATGCGGCCAATGACCATGGCTGTCTCATCGTGCTGGTGAAGCATGTCGACAATGCTATCGGCTTGCTCTGCTGATACGGCCATGACCATGCCGATACCACAGTTGAAGGTGCGGTACATTTCGCGTGCTTCGACATTACCTTGCTCTTGCAGCCAGTCGAAGATGGCGGGGCGCTGCCAGCTGTCGCTGTCGATAACTGCGCGGGTGTTGCGCGGCAGTACGCGAGGGATGTTCTCCAGTAAGCCACCGCCAGTAATGTGGGCGAGTGCATTAACCTGGAACTGTTTGATGATATTCAGTACCGGCTTCACGTAGATGCGCGTGGGCGCGAGCAGGGTTTCACCCAGTGTGCTGTCGCCAAACTCGCTGTCGAGCGCTTGACCACTGTGGTCGATGATTTTGCGAATCAGCGAATAGCCGTTGGAGTGAGGGCCAGAGGAGCCGATGCCAACCAGTGCATCGCCGATGCGAACAGAGCTGCCGTCAATAATGCCGGACTTCTCCACAACGCCAACACAGAAGCCAGCCAGGTCGTAGTCTTCACCTTCATACATGCCGGGCATTTCTGCGGTTTCACCGCCGACCAGTGCGCAGCCCGATTGTTCGCAACCGGCGCCGATGCCGGTAACGACACTGCTGGCAATATCGACGTTGAGCTTGCCTGTAGCGTAATAATCGAGGAAGAACAGCGGTTCAGCGCCTGTTACTAGCAGGTCGTTGACACACATTGCGACGAGGTCGATACCAATGCTGTCGTGAATGCCTGTGTCCATCGCCAGTTTTAGCTTGGTGCCGACACCGTCTGTGCCCGACACCAGGACGGGTTCTTTATAGCCGGTCGGCAGTTGGCACAGGGCGCCAAAACCACCGAGGCCGCTCATGACTTCTGGGCGACGCGTGCGTTTGGCAACATCTTTGATGCGCTCGACGAGTGCATCTCCGGCGTCAATGTCTACACCGGCATCTTTGTAACTCAGGCTGGGCTTGTTGGTATCAGTCATAGTGCTTGGCTGTCCTCTTTGAGGGCGCTATTCTAGCTTGGTTGGTCGCGCAATTCAGCAGCTAAATCGGGAATTTTGCGCTGCTTCAGGACTTGGTAGGCGCGCCTTGCTAAACTGTGGCGCCAGTTTCAGGTAGAGGGATTTTAATACTGTGATTAATGCGCTAAAGCGGCCGCTGCTATTGTTGTTAGCTGCCTGCCTGTGCTCGGCCGCTGTCGCGGGCCGTGTCGATGACCTCTACAAGGGGCGCGAGGCCGTTGCCGAACAGTCCTCTGCGACTCTCCGCCGCGGTGCGGCCAGTGCGTTGGAGCAAGTCTTTGTGCGTGTGTCCGGCCAGGGCCAGCTGCCACAGTCCTCCGCACTCTCTGAAGCACTGGCTTCCCCCGAACCATTTTTGACTCGCTACAGTTATCGCCGTGAAAACACCGATGGCGAAGAGCGTCTTTGGCTGGACATGAAGTTCTCTCCTCGGCAGGTCAATGCGGTGCTTCAATCAGCCGGTTTGCCGGTGTGGTCGGCAAATCGTCCCACGGTATTACTGTGGCTGGTTGTCGACACGCCAGAGGGGCGAAGCTTCCTCGGCAGCGGTAGCCACCCGGACCTAGAAAAGGCGCTCCAGGATGCTGTGGCACGTCGTGGCCTGGCATTGCAGCTGCCGTTATTTGACTTGATTGATGCGGGTAATCTGAGTGCGCAGGCTTTGTGGCAAATGCCCGAGGCCCGAGTTCGCGAAGCCTCGCAACGCTATGCGCCGCCCTTCATTCTTATGGGGCGGGCCTCCCAATTGTCCACTGGCCAGTGGTTGGCGAGCTGGGCCTTGCTCGATGAGCAGAGTGGCGAACGCTTTGATACCCAGAGTCAGCAAGACAGTGGCTTTCTGGCGGCAGCGGTCGATCGGGTTGCCGATGTTCAAGCGCGTCGCTACGCGGTCAACAGTGTTGCCGGTGCCGGTGGGCGCACGCTGATCCATGTGAGTGGCCTCGCGCGCTTTGACGACTACGCGCAGATGGTGAGTTATCTGGAATCTCTTGCGGTCATAGAGCACGCGAATGCGGCGTGGGCGTTTGGCGAGGAGTTGGTGCTGGAATTGGTGTTGAAAGATGATATGGATAAAGTCGAGCGCTATCTGCAACTGGACGGCCGCCTGCGCCGCGCCGCTGAGGGCGCAGGCCGCAGCCGGTCGCCACTGGCGACGCAAGGCAACTATATCTGGCAGGGGCAGCCATGACAGTGAATGTTCGCTGGTTATGGTGGCTGGGGGGACTTTTACTGCTGGCGTGGTTGCTCAATGCCCTCAGCCCAATATTAATGCCTTTCGCCATTGCCTCAGTGCTGGCGTATATGGGGGATCCGCTCGCCGACCGCTTAGAGGCCAGAGGCGTGGGCCGAACCATGTCGGTGGTGTTGGTCTTCAGCGGCTTGTCGCTGTTCTCGCTGCTGATGTTTTTAATCACCTTGCCGTTGTTGCTGGATCAAATGCAGCTGCTGGTGCAGCGTTTATACGCGCTGGTTGGATGGTTGCAAGAGACGGCACTGCCCGGGTTGCGTGGATTTTTGGATTTGCCTGAGCAGGCCCAGCCAATCGATACGGCTAAAGAAGCGATCAGCAAACACTGGGATGCGGCAGGCGGCATTTTTGTCTATGTGTGGCAAAAAATAAGTGGCTCCAGTGTCGCGGTGATGACGTGGGTGGCGAACATCACGCTCATCCCTGTTGTTACGTTCTATCTGTTGCGCGATTGGGATGTGATGATGGCGGCAATTCGCAAGCTGCTGCCGCGCTCCCACGAAGCGCTGTATGTTGATATCGCGCGCCAATGCGACGAGATATTAGGTGCCTTTGCGCGCGGGCAATTTTTGGTGATGTTATCGCTCGGTGCGATATACACCGTCGGTTTGTTTATCCTCGGGCTCGATCTGGCATTGGTGTTGGGCCTGGCGGCAGGCCTGGCCAGTATTGTCCCCTACTTAGGGTTTATCGTGGGCATCGCTGCGTCGGGTTTGGCGGCGTATTTTCAATTTGACCTGTCCTGGCAATTGCTGGGCGTTGCAGTGGTGTTTGGTATTGGCCAACTGTTAGAAAGTTTGTATTTAACCCCGTCGCTGGTGGGTGACAAGATTGGCCTGCACCCGGTAATGGTGATATTTGCCATATTGGCAGGGGGCCAGTTGTTCGGCTTCCTTGGCATTTTGTTAGCGCTGCCGGTTGCCTCGGTAATGAAGGTGATGGCCGGCTATCTTCACGACGCGTATTTGCGCAGCGAGTGGTATCAAGAAGGTGGAGAAATCCCCCTGGTGCTTGAAGACGAGGACGAGGACTGATGGCGTCAACGCAGTTGCCCCTCGCGCTTAGCCTCGATACGGAAGCGACCTTTGATAATTACTATGTCGCCCCGTCGCAGCAGCTTCCGGTAGCAGTCTTAAAGGGGGTGGCAACGGGACAGGGCGAGAAGCTGGTTTACCTCGCTGGGCGCAGCGGTCGGCGGCACCTGTTGCAGGCCTGTTGCCAGTTGGCCGACGCGCAGGGGCGTTCGGTGCGCTATATCCCCGCCGCAGAATTGCTGGGCTATCCCGCTGAAATGGTACTGGAAGATGCCGATTTGGCTGACCTCGTGTGCATTGACGGTTTGTCAGCCATTGCCGGCCGCAGCGACTGGGAAGTGGCGCTGTTTAGTCTTTATAATCGCGCGCTTGGCGGGGGCTGCTCGCTGCTTTTTGCATCCACCGAGGTCCCTGATCAGTTGGCGATTGAGCTGCCTGACCTGGCGTCTCGCCTGCAGAGCTTTAGCGTTTATCGCCTTTCTGAACTTAGCGAGGAGGAGCGAATTGCCGCGCTTTGTCATCGTGCTCAAATTATGGGCCTGGATATTAACGAGGCCCTCGCAGAGTTTATCTATCGCCGTTGCCAGCGTGATCTAAAAGCGCTATTTGGCGTACTAAGCGACTTAGACCGTCACAGCCTGGCGCGACAACGGCGACTGACGATCCCGTTTGTAAAAGAAATAATGTCTTGGTGAGTGAACTTTTCACTCAATCCAGACTCTCGATGCGGGCGTGGCGTTGCGAATAGTGGTTGCTTCTTTCTTGCGGAGCTTCTATAACTCTTTGCAACGCCGTCGCGGTAAAATTACTGAAAAGCAGGCGTGCAAGGGCATACTTGCGTGTTATTCTTGAGCCAAGACCCACCATTAAGGTAGGGCGACGGAAGACCTAAGTGATAATCAGGGGAGCTACAAAATGCGTAAACAATTAATGGGTGCTGCGATTGCTGCGGTAATTGCCGCACCAGCGATGGCAGATGACCACAGCAACAAGTGGTACTTAAATGCCGGCGTAGGTTATCAAGTTTTCGATTCTGCTTGGGACCTGGAAGAAACTGCTGCGGCGTTGTTCAGCGTTGAACAAAAGCTCAGCAAGGACTGGGGTGTGGAAGTGGGTGTTAGCTACGCTGACGCTGACAACCGTTACAACAACAGTGCTGCTGACGCTGAAGTAACGTTCATTTCTGCTAACGCGATTCGCTACTACAACACTGAGTCTAAGATCGAGCCCTACGCGGCCATTGGTCTTGGCATGGGTGTGGTGAACTTTGACGTGGTACGCGAAGAAGAAATTACTCAGGCCAACTTGGGTGGTGGTTTCCGTTACGCACTGTCTGGTCCTCTGTCTCTGCGTGCTGATGCTCGTTACTTCTACGGTTTCGATCATGAAACTAACGACGGGATCGTCTCTCTGGGCCTGAGCTACGCGTTCGGCGGCGAGTCTAAGCCGGCTCCTGCTCCAGCGCCTGTTCAAAGCAATGACAGCGATGCTGACGGTGTTGAAGATGGTGCTGACCAGTGCCCAGGCACACCAGCAGGTGTTGCCGTTGACGCCAAAGGCTGTGCCTTGGACAAAGACGGTGACGGTGTACCTAACTACCGCGACAAGTGCCCTAACACACCAGCGGGCCGCCAGGTTGATAAATTCGGTTGTAAGTTTGTACTCAAGCACACCGAGTCGATCAAAATGGACGTGAAATTCCCACTGAACTCCGATGCGATTCCTGCTTCGCAAATCAGCGAGCTGAAGAAAGTCGCTGAGTTCATGAAGCGCTTCGGTGGTGTTAAAGCCGTTGTTGAAGGTCACTCTGACAGCACTGGTGCTGCGGCCTACAACAAGCAGCTGTCTCAGCGTCGCGCCGACGCCGTTCGCAGTGCTTTGATTAAAGAGTTCGGCATTGATGCCAGCCGCCTGAGTGCGATTGGTTACGGTGAAGAGCGTCCTATCGCTGACAACAGCACCAAGGCAGGCCGTCAGGCTAACCGCCGCGTTGTTGCAGTAATGGAAGCAGAAGTCGCTAAATAAATCGCGACTAGTGCATACCGGAAGGGGCCCCTGAGGGCCCCTTTTTTTTGCCTGAATTTTGACCCCCTCCTGTTAAATATTCCCCAACTTGTCATGCCCCAATTGAGGGCGAGTTGTTCTGTGTTGCCGAATAGCCCGCCGTATTTACTGGCTTTCAGCCTGATTTAGTTAGTTGGCATAGTTCTTGTTAAATCCAGAGTAGATGCGGTGATTTGCTTGGCAATTCACCAAGTTGGTGCGCTTTTTTAGCCCCCGCGGGCTCGGTTTAGCACACAAACAGTGCGCAACAATGAGGGATTTCATGATATTCGGTCGCAGAAAACGCAAGCCCATTACGATTGCTGACAAGCAGGTAGTGGACTGGAAGTACGCCGTCTGTGGTTATTGCTCCACGGGGTGCTCAATTGAGGTCGGTTTGAATGCCGACGGAAAGCCGGTGGCGAGTCGCGGCAAGGGCAATGCGCCGGTTAATCAGGGCAAGCTGTGCATAAAGGGTATCTTCGAGCATGAACTGAGTGGCACCGCTGGTCGTGGTACGCAGCCGCTGATGCGTGACCGAATATACGACGCGTTTTCTCCAGCCAGTTGGGATAGCGCGCTCGATCGCACGGCTGAGGAGTTTATGCGAATCCAGCAGAAGTACGGTCGCGATAGCGTGGCGATTGTGTCCACCGGCCAACTGCTGACAGAAGAGTTTTATACCCTGGGAAAATTGGTTCGCGGGGTAATTGGTAGCAACAACTACGATGGCAACACCACACTGTGTATGGCATCGGCAGTGTCCGGTTATAAACGCTCCTTCGGCGCTGATGGGCCGCCCGGCTGCTACGAGGACTTCGAAAATACTCACTGCCTGATGGCCTTTGGCTCAAACCTCCCTGAGCAACACCCCATTATTTATTGGCGACTAAAAGAGGCGTTGGAGAAGCGCAAGTTTCCACTGATTGTTGTCGACCCGCGCGTGACCATGCTGGCGCAATTCGCCGATATCCACTTACCGATAACACCGGGTACTGACCTGGTGCTGCTAAATGCCTTAGCTCACGTCATTTTGAAGGAGGGCTTGCAGGATCAGGCTTATATAGACGCTCACTGCAACGGCTTTGATGAGCTTGTCGCGACAGTAGAAAAATATGACCCCATCACCGCCTCGCGGATATGTGGTATCGACCCAGACACCATCAAGCATGTGGCCCGCATTTACGCAAAGGCACCGTCGGCAATGAGTATCTGGACGATGGGTATTAATCAGAGTACCCACGGCACCGACGGCGTGTGCGGCATTAATAACCTCAACCTGATTACCGGCAATATCGGCGTGCCCGGCGGGACCAGTCTGTCTATTACCGGGCAGTGCAACGCCATGGGCACCCGGGAGTGGTCATCCTGCTCTGGCCTGCCGGGCTATCGTATGCTTGAGAAGCCGGAGCACCGCAAGGAGGTGGCCCAGTTTTGGGGGGTTGATGAATCCTTCTTCCCGGCAAAGCGCGGTTTGCAACAGACCGATATTTTTCCGGCGATAGAGTCGGGCGATATTAAGGCCTTGTGGATCGTTGCCACCAACCCGTTGACCTCCATGCCGAACCAACCGCGAATTAAAAAGGCCTTGGAGAAGCTCGAATTTATGGTGGTGCAGGACGGCTACCGCGACTGTGAAACGGTCGACTATGCCCATGTTTATCTTCCCGCTGCCGTGTGGGGGGAAAAAGAAGGGGTACAAACGAACACTGAGCGGCGGGTAAATTTGGTGCGCAAGTTTACCTCGCCGCCGGGCGACGCCAAGCCCGATCATTGGATTTTCTCGCAGCTGGCCAAACGTTTTGAGCGGGGCAGGGAAATCGCTTTTCCCGAGACGACCTCTGAAATTTTCGATGAAATGAAGCAGTTGTCAAAAGGTCGTGGCCGGAATTTGGATATCTCCGGCATGAGCCATGATCTGATTGAAGCGCAGCGCGGCATCCAATGGCCGATGCGCGAGGGTGATGAAACGGGTAGCCCACGGTTGTACAGCGACGGCGTGTTCCCCACTGCAAACGGGCGCGCCAACCTGCTGGCCATGGACTACATCGAGGACAATGAGGTACCGGATGAGCACTATCCTTTCTGGATGAACAGCGGCCGTGTCGTGGAGCATTTCCACACCCGCACTAAAACCGGAAAAATTGGAAACCTCAATAAGTTCAGTCCAACGCCTTACATGGAAATGAATCCAGACTCCGCGCGCGCGGCCGGGGTGAGCCACCAGAGCTATGTGCGTCTGGTGTCGCGTCGCGGCGACGCTGTCGTTATGGTGCAGCTCACGCAGCGGGTTCCCCGCAATATGCTGTTTATCCCCATGCATTATCACGACTGTGTTAACCGGCTGTCGCTGGGATTGCTTGACCCCTATTCCCGCCAGCCAGCCTTCAAGCAGTGTGCCGTGCGCATTGAACATATTGATCAAAAGGAGGCGGCGCGACTCAACGTTGAGCGCCGGGCTTTCTAGTTGGCCGTGTTAGCCGTGACATCCCCCATTACACCAAGAAGGGCTTAGTTTATGTGGAAGGTTCGAGACGATGAGCCGCAGTACGCTTTCCTGAAAGAGTCTGGCGCGCCTGAGGTGAATTACTATGAGGCGCCCATTGATCTGATCGCTCGCAGCGGCGGCGCTGTTCCTGCCGGGCGCGAAATGTTTATCAATGAAGAGCCAGGCGTGGGCAGCAACCCAAATCGCAACAAGCAACACGCCTTTCACTTTACCGCCGACAACTGCATTGGCTGCCACGCCTGTGAGGCTGCGTGCAGTGAAAAAAATGATAACCCAGCGCATATCAGCTTTCGCTCAGTGGGCTATGTCGAGGGAGGCAGTTACCCCGATTTCAAGCGCATGAATATCTCAATGGCCTGTAATCACTGCGACGATCCGGTGTGTTTGAAGGGGTGCCCAACGCGCGCCTATACCAAACATGTTGAGTATGGCGCGGTATTGCAAGACCCGGAAACCTGTTTTGGTTGCGGTTATTGCACGTGGGTTTGCCCCTACAATGCGCCGCAGTTAGACCCAATAAAAGGCCAGGTGAGCAAATGCAATATGTGCGTTGATCGCCTGGAAGTAAATTTAAAGCCAGCCTGTGTTTCTGCCTGCCTGGGTAACGCGCTTAATTTTGGTGTCGTGGAAGATCTGCCGGAGAATCGCGAGCAGGCGAAGCTCAGTATTCCCGGTTTTCCCAGCCCGGAAATTACGCATCCGAATATTCGCTTCCAGCAAACTAAACGCATGCCGGATGAGGTGACACGCACCGACGGTATGGCGGTGAAGTATCACAAAGATGAGCAGGGTGAGTACCGCCCGGTTGTGGACCAGAAAAAGGGCGTTGAAAAGCGTTGGGGGCTGGACAAGCTGAGCTCTCGCGAAAACCCCTTGGTGATTTTTACACTGGTTAGTCAGGCGTCTTTGGGGGCCTTTGCTATCAGTACGCTGGGTTCGGCATTCGCCCTTGAGCCGATACTCGCGCTGCGCTCATCGGCGCTGTATGTGCCGTTTGTTGCGCTGGTTGTCGCCCTGGCAGGTGTCGGTATGCTGATGTCGGCAACCCACTTGGGCAAGCCGCTGCGCTTTTACCGCGGCTTCAATAATCTTCGCCATTCCCCAGTGTGCCGCGAGGGCTTGGGCATGCTGCTATACATGGTGTTTGCCGGCCTGCATTTACTGAGCGTGCTGCCCGATAATGCGGTATTTCAGCGTTGGTTTGGCGATTGGGGGCACTACCCGGTAGCAGCCGCTGTGTTGAGTACACTCGCACTGGTGTCTGGCGCCGTTGGCCTGTATTACATGTATCGCTGCTATCGGATTCCTGCACGGCCCTTTTGGAATCACTGGCAAACAGGTAGCAGCTTTGTTGGCTCTGCCCTGGCTCTCGGCGGTATTGTTTGCTTGTGGTTTATGTTGCTTAGCGCGCCGGCCAGCGGCGCAGCTGAAAACACCGTCGCCATGCTTGCCCTGGGGGGCGGGCTGATTATGGTCGCTGCGCTAATCGAGGGGCTGGGCCTGTGGCAACATGCCCGAGCAATGAATGTTGCCAACAACGAGGGCAGCGTTTCCCATTACATTCAAACAACGGTGTTTGCCAAAAGTTATCTGCTGCGCAATACGCTGTTGTTGCTTAGCGCGGTGATTGCTCTGGGCCTTACCCTCACGCAGGGTGGCGTCGCCACAGGCTTGATCGCGGCGGCGTTGAGCTTGTGTGTGTTGGCCTATGCGGTAATTGGGCGGGCGCTGTTTTATGTATTGGTTGTACCGACCACGATGCCCGGCGCATTCTTCTGGAAGAACAAAGACTTCGAGGAACACGCCCGGGACATCGGCTTAGCCAACCTGCCGCAAGTCGGTGTGGTCGCCGATCTGCACTAAGCGA
>NZ_CAXGPO010000044.1:0-24507 GCF_964011655.1 uncultured Spongiibacter sp.
TCAGGCCCGCTACCCAAAACATTCCCTGCGGTCATGGGGCACGCTGTCCTACAAGTCGTGGGGCGAGTGCGCTTTGGCGGTGGTAATTATAGAAATACGGAGTTGTAAGGTATGGCGACGATTTTAGTAACAGGCGGTGCGGGCTATATCGGCAGCCATACCGTTGTTGAGTTGTTGGAGCAAGGCCACAGCGTGGTTGTGATGGATAACTTGGTAAACAGTAATGCCGAGGTGTTGAATCGCATCGAGAAGATCACCGGGAAATCACCGGTATTTGTTCAGGGCGACGTGCGTGACGCGGGCGCGCTGTCGGCATTGTTTACAGAGCATGCGATTGACGCGGTGATTCATTTCGCGGGATTAAAAGCGGTGGGTGAGAGTGTTGATCAGCCGCTGAAGTACTACGACAACAACGTGAATGGCACCTTGGTATTGTGTCAGGCCATGGCAAATGCCGGGGTGTTCAAGTTAGTGTTCAGTTCATCCGCTACGGTGTATGGCCCCGACGCGCCGGTACCGTACGTGGAAACCATGCCGCTGGGGCAGCCCTCCAGTCCATACGGTGCGTCGAAAGCGATGGTGGAGCGTGTGTTAGCTGACCTGTGCATAGCTGATGCGCGTTGGTCAGTGGCAGCGCTGCGTTACTTCAACCCCATTGGTGCCCATAAGTCGGGGTTAATTGGTGAGGACCCTCTGGGCATTCCCAATAATTTGATGCCATTTATCGCCCGTGTTGCCGTAGGTAAATTGCCCGAGTTAGCAATTTTTGGTGATGATTACGACACTCCGGATGGGACCTGTATTCGCGACTATTTACATGTAGTGGATTTGGCTGACGGTCATTGCCGCGCCTTGCAGGCATTGGAAGAAACGGGTTTGCATGCAATCAACTTGGGTGCGGGCAACGGGGTATCGGTGCTGGAAATGGTGAATGCATTTACTGCGGTGACTGGTCAGAGCGTGCCTTACAAATTTGCGCCGCGCCGCAGTGGTGACCTGCCCGCTTTTTGGGCAAATGCCGATAAAGCCAAAAGCCTATTGGGGTGGTCAGCTGAGAGTAGCCTGGAGAAGATGATGGAAGACACCTGGCGCTGGCAGAGCAATAATCCGGATGGGTATCGGTAGGGAGAGCGGGTTAGGGGATGGTCGCGGTCAGGCCCGCTCCTACAAGAGGCAGCGCGCGTTGCAATACAGATGGCGCGAGGTGTTTCTGTAGGACATTGTGGCCCCTTGTAGGAGACCGCCTGAGGGCGACCTGAGCGAGCGGTAGAGGTTGTGGACCGGTCGCGGTCAGGCCCGCTCCTACATATCATGGGGCAGGCTGTCAGTCGCGAGGGAGTTGTAGCCTACCGAAAGGTAGTGTGGGCGATTCTGGTTGATTTTTGTTCGGTGTGGTACTCTTCGTGGGTCTATTAAGAGTGCTATTAATAGTACTTTTCACGGAGTGACTATGAATACGTTGACGGCCAACGAGCTAAAAACCAAGGGTGTATCTGCTGTCGAATCTCGATTGAAAGATAGTGAAGAGTTAGTGATTTCGGTGCGTGGACGTAACCGTTATGTGGTTATGGATATAGAAAAGTACGCCAAACTGCGTGAATACGAGCTGGCGGCCGCGTTAGAGGAAGCAAGGTCGGATATTCGCGAGGGGCGCTATCAGGCTGAAAGTGTCGATGAGCATGTTAAGCGTTTGACCAGTGAGCTATAGGTTACTTTTCCCCGATAGCTACCTTAGGCGTGCAAAGAAATTCTTTAAACGGCACCCCGAGGTGCTGGGGCAGTACCAAAAAACGCTGCAGTTGCTGGAGGTCAATCCGTATCATCCCTCGCTTCGCTTGCATGGTTTAAAGGGGCGTTTACAGGGTTTGTCCTCGGTATCGATCAATATGCAATATCGAATTATTTTGGAATTTGAGATTCACGGTGAGGATATTGTGCTGGTTGATATTGGCGATCACGACGGAGTTTATTAGACCTCGGGCTTTGTAGGGGCGGAGTGGTCATAGCACTAGGCTTTAATGAACCTCCTGATCGCGGTTAAAACCGCTCCTACGGTATGGTTGCATATCCAGCGAGATTCGTCGCGGTCAGGCCCGCTCCTACATATCATGGGGCACGCTGTCCTACAAAGGCGGCACGCTGTTCTACAGCGGTGGGGCGTGAGGTGGTTTTGCAGGACAGTGTGGCCCCTTGTAGGAGCCCGCCTGAGGGCGACCTGATCGAACGGTAGGGGTTGTGGATTGGTCGCGGTCAGGCCCGCTACCCAAAACATTCCCTGCGGTCATGGGGCACGCTGTCCTACGAGAGGTGGGGCACGTTTCCCCTAAGTCCTAAGTGTTAGCGATGTGGCTTATCGAGTTCGGCAAATGGATTGCATGGTGGTAAGCCATGTCTCTAGCTTGGTTAGGTAGTAGGCGGTATCTGCTGGACTTTCGTAACATATTTCTCTAACTTTTTGTTCGCTCGCTCCATATAGATGGAGTCGATCACCCGCTATTTCGGGTGATGGCCTGTTTTTGGCTAGGTCTGATAGCGACTTTGCTATCCATCTCGTGCTGTTGTAGCACTGCTCTATTTTTTCCATTGTGTTGGCGACGGCTTGTTCCAGCAATTCTAGCCTGGAGATGCTTGCTTTTGATGCTTCGTCTCCAGGAGGGAGCCAGTGGCTACAGTAGTCTATTTTTTTGCTGATCACCTTTGATGTGTTCTGGAGTTGAAGATATCTAGCCTCTAGCTCTTTGTATAACTGGCTGGGAGGCGGGGCTGCATTTGTAACAGACGTTATAAATAGAGTTGCGATGATATAGTTTGGTCTCATATTTCTATCACACTCAACATGTAGTCGCTGGCTAGCATGGGGTAGGGGAATGAAAAAGCCCGTATCTCGTCTTTTTGTATGTCCTGTTCGAGCCATCCGTTATCTATGGAAAAAACAACGCCGTTTTGATGCAGCCATGTAACTCGTAGAAGAAACTTAACTTTCTCGTTTGTCTTTGGCTCTATGACAATGTGAAGGAATTTCTCTCCAGAGGGCGTGGACTCTGTTTCGTGGGTCAAATCTAGCAACAGCCCGTTATAGTTAATGCTTCGATTAGGTGTGAACTTCACCCTTTCTGGCAGAAGTTTTATATTCAGCAATATCGCGCACAGCAGAACACTGGCTATAGCCGTGGCTATTTTCATGGGCATACCCCATCAGTTGCTGTTGTGACTGTTATTGCTGCGTTTGAGTATTTTTCTAAATCGGGGTTGGTTTCGTCGATTTTAATAATTCCCGATCTGTCAGAAGTAAGCTCTCCTTTCAGCGGTGAGCGGTTTCCGTTGGCGGTGTGATCATTCCACGTGGTGTAGTAACAGAACTTAGTTCTTGAAAGGTTTTTTGAGGCGACTGCGACACGAAATTTTTGTAGTCGGCTACCGAGGCGTAGTTCAGTTTTTGATAAGAAATCCACGCCGTTTGCGACTTCTACGGTTAACCGGGCAGAAGCTTTTTGTGTGAGGCCGTTATCTTGCCTAGGTTCTATGCCGCTCGCGCTGGCATCTATGTTGGTGCTTCTGCTAGAGAGCGGCGTAGGTAGCAAGGTAATCGCTGCCGTGCAAACTAATATGGCTAATAGAAAAAACTTAAGTTTCTGTTTTGCTAACGGTGTTAACACTTAAGTGTCCTCTGGTGTCATTGAGTGATGTTAAGAAGGTGGGTGTCGGTGTCAGGCTCTGCTTTGTTGGGCCTCTATGCTCTTCGCCTTGTAATCCCCCCGAAAAATAATCGAGGTTTTGAGTAGAGACTTTTACAATACTCGCAGAAGGAGCGAATGATGAAGAAGTCTCGATTTTCCGACAGCCAGATCCTGGCGATTCTCAAACAGCACGAGGCCGGGGTGCCTATTGCCGATCTTTCCCGTGAGCACAATGTCAGCACAGCGCTGATCTACCAGTGGCGCGCCAAGTTTGGTGGCATGGATGCGTCGCTGATGAAGCGACTCAAAGAGCTGGAGACAGAGAACGCCCGTCTCAAAAAGATGTATGCTGAGGAGCGCCTCAAAGCGGAACTGCGCCAGGAAGCGCTAGAGGGAAAGCTGTAAGGCCATCTCAGCGTCGAGAGATGGCCAGGAAAGGTGTTGCCAAGCACGGCATCAGCATCAAGCTCGCCTGCGAGGTCTATAGCATTAGCGAGACCTGCTATCGGTACCAAGCCAAACTCAATGGTGAGAACGCCTTGATTGCCGATTGGCTGCTGAAGCTGACTCAGACCCACAAACGCTGGGGCTTCGGGCTTTGCTTCCTGTATTTGCGCAATGTGAAGGGCTATTCCTGGAATCACAAGCGGGTGTACCGACTTTACCGGGAGCTTGAGCTGAACCTGCGCATCCAGCCTCGACGGCGAATCAAGCGAGATTACCCAGGCGAGCTGGACGTGCCCACCGCCCCGAATCAGGTCTGGTCAATGGACTTCATGAGCGACCAGCTGACGAGTGGCAAGTCGCTGCGCACCTTCAACGTGATCGACGACTACAACCGCGAAGGATTGGGCATTGAGGTCGACTTGTCGCTGCCGTCGACACGGGTCATCCGGGCGCTGGAGCAGATCATCGAATGGCGCGGAAAGCCCACGGCTCTTCGCTGTGACAACGGGCCAGAGTACATCTCGCAGGCACTGGTTGAGTGGGCAACCGAGAAGCGGATAACGTTGATCTATATCCAGCCTGGGAAGCCGACTCAGAACGCTTATATTGAGCGCTTCAACCGGACAGCGCGGCATGAATGGCTGGATCTCCATGAGTTCACCAGCGTGGCTCATGCCCAGCTATTAGCGACTCAGTGGTTGTGGCAATACAATAACGAGCGACCGAACTCGGCTATAGGCGGAGTACCCCCAGCCCAACTGCTAAAGACGGGCTAACCCTCTACTCATACAGACGGTTAAAAATGGGGGGATTACAGCCTGTTCCGTCTTGAGGTCTCTGGTCCACTGAACCGCGTCTAAAAAAGGCAATGCCTCGGAATAGTGGTAGCCTTGCGCATGGCTGGTATTTAGTGCCTTAGCCGCTTTTAGGTGCCCTATGTTTTCGATGCCTTCCATGACGACGCCTTTCCCTTGTGCTCTCCAGATAGCGATCTTGTGTTTGAGTTCTATGTACTCAGGATCTTTTCTGGGTGCAGAGAGAAATCGCTTGTCCAGTTTTATGTAGTCGAAGGGGATTGAAGCGGCCCTCACGTCGTTTGAGTACCCCATGCCGTAGTCGTCGATAGCGATTGCTGCGCCGTCATGGCGCAACCTATGAATTCGCTGGATCATTGAGGTAGTTAGGTAGGTGTCTACCTGCTCTGATATCTCAAGGCATATACCCTTGAGCTTATGCCGGCTCATCCTGGAGACCCAGCGGCAGTTTTCAGCAGAAAAGTCGGTAATTGCGACATTGACGAAAACAGCTAACGTCTGGAACCCAATGGAGCTTAAAGCTCTTTGAGTTGCTATGGCGCGCTGAATAGAGAGCTGGAAGTGCTTTAGCTGGGCGTCGTCGTTCCCACTTTTGTACAAATGAGCGCTAGGAGAGGAATTTGTAAACCCCAGCTCGGGGCAGCGTGAAAGTAGCTCGAAGCCGGTGCATAAGTTTGTCGATAACGAAACTATGGGCTGGAGGTAAAAGCTAAGAAGCTCATTCTCTAAAGCTTGAGTGAGCACATCGTCCATGATGCGGTATGTCCTTGTCGATTGTTTGTGGTGGTACTCTAATTAACGACCAAAGCACTGGTTTCTGATTTTTCTCTGAAGGGTGAGTCAAGGTTTTTTCGCCAGGTATTTTGCCGTGTGGCGATATTTGTGACGGGTGTCATAGTACATTGTTGTACTAATGGACAGGATATTTATTTTGTGAATTTTTATTATCCTGCGCGAGCCTTGATTTTTTGAACTTTTACTTGCTTGAATGCTGCTCCAGTTTGGTGCTGGAGCACTGCTATATTGGCCCATATTCGAGCGGCATAGCTGGGTCGGTAGGTGCACTGCTGTGTATTTTTTGTGCATCTTAACGACCTCCTGTTGGTTGCTTTCGAGTTTCCGGAGATCGCTAAGAGAAGTAATTTTAAGTGGAGCTATAGAGACGGATCACCGGGCAGTGACGGGCGGCGTCTGTGCTTTGTGGCTTGCTCGTAGGCGTAGCTGATACTAAACAATGTGGCCTCATCCCAGCGCCGGCCAAAAAATTCTATTCCAATCGGCAGTGCTGGTTGATCAGTTGAGAAACCGGCGGGCACGACAATAGAAGGCATGGCGGTGGTGCTGCTAAAGCCGCAGTTGTTCGTTTGTGATGTGCCGGTAATTCTTGCAGGTTGTTGGACCGGGGGGTAAACCAAGGCATCCAGGTCGAGTGCATCCATCTCGCTTTCAACGTAGTTGCGCAGTTCCTCACGTTTTTCGAGCTTTGCAATATAACTGGGCGAACTGGTATCTCTCGCTGCAAGGCTTGCACCAATGAGTGCCTCGATAAACGGGTGCACCAGACCACTGGTGAATATGTCGACGGTATCAGAGCGAGGGGCCGCGAAGCTCGCTAGGTATTCATCCATGTGATCGGCGAATTCCTGAACAATAAGCGTATTGGAAATATCCTCAAACTCGGGAAGGGTTATTGGATCAATAATTTCAGCACCTGCAGCCGCTAAGTCGATCAGTGCCTGGTCTAGCACAGCATTCACGTCGGCATTGTCGCCAAAGGCGTTGGTACCGCCATAGCTGCGCAACACGCCAATGCGCTTTCCTTTCAGGCCATCTTTGTCCAGGGAGTCCAGATAGCTCGCTGGCTGCCGGCGTTCTGCGGCATGGGTTCTTGGGTCTGCCGGATCTACCGCTGCCATGCTATCCAGCATCAACGCGGCGTCACGAACGGTTCGGGTGATGGGGCCCCCTACATCCATGGTGTGAGAGAGTGGCACTAGGCCATCTTGTGACACTAATCCAACGGTGGAGCGCACGCCGACAAGGGAGTTGTTGGAGGGCGGTAGGCGTATTGAGGCGCAGGTATCGGAGCCGGTACCAAGCAGGCCGAAGTTGGCGGCAATGGCGGCTGCACTGCCGCCACTGGAGCCGCCGGCGTCTTTGGTGGTGTCATAGGGCGTGCCAATTCGCAAAGAGACGCTGTTAAAACTTTGTATCCAGAATGCGTATTCGCTCATGCCGGCTTTGCCCAAAATAAGTGCGCCGGCCTCTCGCAGTCGGGCAACAGTAAAGGCATCGTCAGGTGGCTGGGAGCCTGCGAGTGCGCGTGACGATGCGGTGGTTGGGAAGTCGTAGGTATCGAAGAGGTCCTTTAATAAAACGGGTGCGCAGTGCAGCGGCCCGGTGAGGCCGTCTTTTTCGAAGGCCTCATCAAGTGCTGTGGCCTGTTCGCGCCACTGGGGGTTAATGCTAACGATACTATTGATGGGTAGGCCGGTTGCTGGATTATTGTCGAGCCGTTCTATGCGCTCAATGTACTTTTCGGCTAAGCCTACGCAGCTAAGCGCTTGGCCGGATTCATCAACTTGTTCACCGCGAAAGCCTGCATGGATATCCGCCACTGTGGCCTCAAGCAGTTCAAAGGTTGTTGGCGCGGGAGTATCTGGCAGCGAACCGGTGGTTGAGGAACTGGAGCCTCCACCGCAAGCACTAATAACTGCTACTGAGATGGCGAGAGAGGTGGATGAAAAGACGCGCTTGATACTCGGTCGCATTTAAAATTTCCTCGGTTGGTTAAAGTCTGGTTTTATCTAGCAATAATGGTGCCACCGAGTTGGACGATTCGCGGCTTGGTTTTAGTGGTAGGTCGGGTGTTGGGGGCTAAAATGAAGGGGAGATTTCATTAAATAAGCAGATTATTCGCGGTCAGGCCCGCTATCCTACGAGTCATGGGATCATGTTTTTGTAGGAGAGACTTAAGTCGCGAAGGTTCGGGGCGCTGAGCTATGGCCGATGGTGCATATAGCATTGGGCTCTGTTGAGGCTTCCCATCGCGGTTAAAACCGCTCCTACAAGTGGGGCGAGGTGTTTTTGTAGCACAGTGTGGCCCCTTGTAGGAGCCCGCCTGAGGGCGACCTGAGCGAACGGTAGGGGCTGCGTATCGTTCGCGGTCAGGCCCGCCTACCCAAAACATTCCCTGCGGTCATGGGGCACGCTGTCCTACGAGTCACGGTGTCGTGTATTTGTAGGAGCGACTTACCCAAGGCGCTCCCTGCAGTCGCGGGGCACGCTGTTAGTCGCGAATGGTGCGAAGCGCTTAGCTATGGCCCACAGCGCTGATGGCGATGAGCGCTGTTGGAGCCCTTATCGCGGTTAAAACCGCTACCCAAAGCACTCCCTGTGGTCGCGGGGCACGCTGTCCTACAAAGGCGGCGGTACGCTGTTCTCCAGGTGGTGCAGGTTTGTCGCGTTCAGGCCCGCTTTCTAATCATTTATTTGGGTTCGATGGCGCGGAGTTCTCGGCCAACGACGAGGAGTGCGCCGAGTAGACCAAGGCCGGCAGCGCTGGCCCACATTATCAGGCTATCGAGTACACCGAGGCCGAGCAGGCTGAAGCTGCTGTTGTAGAGCCCGGCGAGTTCTTTGACCGGGCCGCTTAGCCAGAGCAGGCTGGAGGCGAGTAGTAACCAGGCGAGTAGTCCGCCGAACAGGCCGTACCAGAAGCCCATGTACAGGAAGGGGCGGCGGACGAAGGCGTTAGTGCCGCCGACCAGTTTCACAACCAGAATTTCGTCGCGGCGGTTTTCGATGGCCAGTTTGATGGTGTTGCCCACGATAAGCAGCACGCCTGCCGCGAGCATGGCGGCGAGGGCCAGGGTGAGGCGGCGGCTGATATCGGTAATGCGGTTCAGGCGTTGCAGCCACTCCATGTCCAGCTTGACCAGGTCGGCCTGCGGCAGTGCGTTTAGCTGGTCGCGCAGGGCTTCTATTTTTTCAGGGCTGCTGTTTTCTGCGGTGGGGCTCAGTACCAGAACGCCGGGCAGGGGGTTGCTGTCCAGCTGGTCGAGCACGTCGCCAAAGCCGCTGCGGCGACGGAATTCCTCCAATGCCTCACTGGGTGAGATGTATTCGGCGCTGGCAATGTCTTTGCGGTCGGCGAGTTGCTGACGCAGTTTTTGCGCGTCTTGATCGCTGACGCTGAATTTTAAAAACACCGACAATCGCGCGGCGCCATCCCAGCCTTGGCTGACGGCTTCAACGTTGTTCAGGCCGACATATAAACCGGCGGGCAGCACCATGGCGATGGCGATCACCAGTGTGGTCATTAATGTGGCGAGGGGGCGCTTTAACAGGCGCCGCAGGCTTTCGCCGGCCACCTGGCGGTGGTGGCTGCGGTAACTTTGCCACTGGTCACTGAAGCGGGTGCGGTGGGTTTTGGCACCGCTCAATTCGCGCCGTGAAGGCTTGGCCGGCGTTTGCAGTTGGCCGAGGCGGCGCTTGGGCAGTTTGCTGGCGCCGCTGCCCTTTTGTTTGGATTTACTCATGGCTGCCCCCGGCGCTAACCAGTTGGCCTTGGCGCAGGCTGAGCAATTTGTAGGGCATACGCGCAATGAGCGAGAGGTCGTGAGTGGCGATGAGCACGGTCACGCCCACCTGATTGAATTGTTCAAACAGGTGCATGATTTCTGCGGACAGTTGTGGGTCCAGGTTGCCGGTGGGCTCGTCGGCCAGCAGCAGTTTGGGTTTGTTCACCACGGCGCGGGCGATGCCTACGCGCTGCTGTTCACCACCAGACAGGGTGATGGGGTTCTGCCGTTCTTTGTCGAGCAGGCCAACTTTGTCGAGGGCTGCGCGCACCCGTCGGCCGATATCGCGATGGCCGTAGCCGGCAATGACCAGTGGCAGGGCGACGTTGTCAAAGACGCTGCGATCAAACAGCAGCTGGTGGTTTTGAAACACCACGCCGACCTTGCGACGCAATTCGGGGATGTGGCGGGCGGGTAGCTTGGACACATTGCGCCCGTCGATCAGCACCTGGCCGCTATTGGCGCGCTCCATCACCATAATGAGTTTGAGCAGGGTGCTTTTACCGGCGCCGCTGTGGCCGGTTAAAAAACGCATATCGCCATGGGGCATGTGGAAGCTGAGGTTGTTCAGCGCCTGATGCCCGCCGGGGTAGCGTTTGCAGACCTGCTCGAATTGGATCATTGCTTGCGTTGCCAGCCAAACAGGGCGCCGACAAATTCATCGGCGCGGAATGGGCGCAGGTCGAGAATGCCTTCGCCAACACCAATAAAGCGAATGGGCAGGCCGAGCTGCTTGGATATGGCGAATACAATACCGCCTTTTGCGGTGCCATCAAGCTTGGTGAGTGTTAAGCCGGTCACACCTACCGCTTCCTGGAAGTGTTTGGCTTGCGACAGGGCGTTTTGGCCGGTGCCGGCATCGAGTACCAGCATCACTTCGTGGGGGGCGTCGGGGTCGAGTTTCTTGAGTACCCGCACCACCTTTTTCAGCTCTTCCATAAGGTTGTCTTTGTTGTGCAGGCGACCCGCGGTGTCGGCGATCAGCACATCGACATCGCGCGATTTAGCCGCTTGCAGGGCATCGAAGAGTACCGAGGCACTGTCGGCGCCGGTGTGCTGGGCGATTACCGGCACATTATTGCGCTCGCCCCACACTTGCAGTTGTTCAACGGCGGCGGCGCGGAAGGTATCGCCAGCGGCGAGCATGACCGAGCGGCCACCGGCCTGGAATTGCTTGGCTAATTTGCCAATGGTGGTGGTCTTGCCCACGCCGTTTACGCCTACCATCAAAATGACATAGGGGCCGGTTTTGTCGGGAATAACCAGCTCTTGTTCGGCAGGCTCCAGTAGCACCCGCAGCTCTTCTTGCAGGGCAACATACAAGGCCTCGGGGTTATCCAGTTCCTTGCGCGACATACGGCGAGTGAGATTGTCGATAATCTCGGTGGTGGCATCCACGCCAACGTCGGCCATCAGTAGATGGGTTTCAATTTCGTCGAGAAGCTCGTCGTCGATCTCTTTGCGGCCAAGGAAGAGATTGGCCATGCCCTCGCCGAGTTGGGCGCCGGTTTTGCTCAGGCCTTCCTTGAATTTAACCAGCAGCGATGCCTGCTCTTCGGGCGACAGTTCAATGTGTTGCCAGGGCGCGATTTCTTCGTCGGCGATAAAACCTTCTGCCGCCGCCAGGTCTTCCTCAGAGCCGACAAAGGACTCTTTAAAGCGGGTGAAAAAGCTTTTCTTCTTGGGCTCTTGGGCGTTTTCCGCTTCAGTAACGGCTGACTTCTCGGTATCGGTCATGGGGCTCTGGTTGCAGGGTCTGGTTTACAGGGAAAAGAAAAGCCGTATCCTACCACTTCTCGGCCGTCACTGAGTAATGTCGTGGCGCGGTTTTACACTTCAGGATCCTCTTATGGCCCCTCGTTCCAAACGTGATCGCTCGGCACAGGTGACGCCACGCCAAGGTGCTGCGGGTGTGGTACGCATTATTGGCGGCCAGTGGCGCAGTCGGAAGCTGCACTTTACCAGCGCTGAGGGTCTGCGCCCGAGCAGTGACCGCATTCGTGAAACGGTGTTTAACTGGCTGGCTCCTTATGTTGCCGGCGCGCGTTGCCTGGACTTGTTTGCCGGCTCGGGTGCACTGGGTTTGGAGGCCCTGTCGCGGGGGGCTGCGCACTGCCACTTTGTAGAGAAAGACCGTGCCACCGCGCAGCAAATTCGCCAACATTTACAGACGCTGGCTTGCCGCGATGCCGACGTGGCCGCTACCAGCGCTGAACAGTTTTTAACCGGCGCTGAGCGCGGTTGGCATATCGTGTTTCTCGACCCCCCTTTTAATAAAGACTTGCTGATGCCAGCAATCGATGCGCTGCAAGACCGCCTGGACGAGGGTGCCCTGGTCTATGTGGAAACCGCCAAAGGCGAGCCCGTGACGGTGCCTTCAGGCTGGCGGGTGGCAAAGCATAAAACCGCGGGCCAGGTTGAATATCGCTTGTATGAAGTGGAGGCCTAGCGGGGTTTTCGTGCGAGTGACAGGCATCGCGCGAGGTCTGTCGCGGTCAGGCCCGCTCCTACGCACCTGCGTAGTTCTGCATGAACAAAGCGGTGGTTTTTGTAGGAGCTCGCCTGAGGGCGACCGGAACGAACGGTAGAGCGTGGAATCGGTCGCGGTCAGGCCCGCTCCCACGCACCTGCGTAGTCCTGCATGAACAACGCGGTGGTTTTTATAGGAGCACGCCATATGGCGTGCTCGGTTTGGCTTACAGAATAAACTGGCTTAGGTCTTCGTCTTTGGCCAGTTCGCCAAGTTGTTGATTAACGTAGTCGGCGTCGATGTTCAGCGGCTCCGCCCGGTCGCCGGCGCTAAACGAAACGTCTTCCAGTAAGCGTTCCATCACGGTGTGCAGACGACGCGCGCCGATGTTCTCGGTGCGCTCATTCACTTCCCATGCGGTTTCGGCGATGCGGCGGATGCCGTCTTGGCTGAAACTCACATGCAGGCCCTCGGTGGCGAGCAGGGCTTGGTATTGCTCGGTCAGAGAGGCGCGGGGTTCGGAGAGGATGCGCTCAAAGTCGTCGGGGGTGAGGGCTTCGAGTTCCACGCGAATAGGCAGGCGGCCCTGCAATTCGGGAATGAGGTCTGAGGGTTTGCTCAGGTGGAAGGCGCCGGAGGCGACGAACAGGATGTGGTCGCTGCGGATCATGCCGTGTTTGGTGCTGACGGTGCAGCCCTCGATCAGTGGCAACAGGTCGCGCTGCACACCTTCGCGGCTCACATCGGCGCCGCCGGACTCCTGACGTTTGGCAACTTTGTCGATTTCGTCGATAAAGACAATGCCATTTTGCTCCGCCGCTTCGATCGCGCGGGTCTTCAGTTCTTCTTCGTTAATGAGCTTGGCGGCTTCTTCGTCTTGAATCTGCTTGTAGGCGGCCTTCACGGTGAGGCGGCGGGTCTTCTTGCGGTCGCCGCCCATTTTGGAAAACATGCCCTGCAGTTGGCTGGTCATTTCTTCCATGCCAGGGGGCGCCATAATTTCCACACCGACCGGTGCGCTGCTGACTTCGACGTCGATTTCTTTGTCGTCGAGTTCACCTTCGCGCAACTTTTTACGGAAGATTTGCCGGGTGCTGCTGTTGCGCTCCTCTTCACTTTGCTCGCCGCGCGCGGGTGGCAGCAGGGCGTCCAGGATGCGCTCTTCAGTGGCGTCCTGAGCGCGGTGGGCCACTTGCTCCATGGCCTGTTCGCGGTGCAACTTCAGAGAGACGTCGACGAGGTCGCGAATAATGGACTCAACGTCGCGGCCGACATAACCCACTTCGGTAAACTTGGTGGCCTCCACTTTAATGAAGGGCGCGTTGGCCAGTTTGGCCAGGCGGCGGGCAATTTCGGTTTTACCGACACCGGTTGGGCCGATCATTAGAATATTCTTGGGCGTGATTTCAGCGCGGAGGTCTTCCGCCAATTGCATGCGGCGCCAGCGGTTGCGCAGCGCGATGGCAACGGCGCGCTTGGCATCTTGTTGGCCGACAATGTGCTTGTCCAGCTCGTGGACGATTTCACGGGGTGTCATTTGTGACATGGTGGCTCCAGTCGCCCGCATCGGCGAGCGTGTCAGGTGTTCGGATCAGTAATCGAGGACTTCGATGCGGCGGTTGTGGTTGGTGTAGATGCAGATATCGCCGGCGATGTTCAGGCCTTTTTCTACAATGTCTTGGGCGCCGAGTTCGGTGTTGTCCATCAGTGCGCGGGCGGCGGCGGTGGCGAAGGAGCCGCCACTGCCAATGGCGATCATATTGTCTTCTGGCTCAATCACGTCGCCGTTACCACTAATCACCAGAGTGGTTTCTTTGTCGGCCACAATCAGCAGGGCTTCGAGTTGGCGCAACGAGCGCTCGCTGCGCCAGGCTTTGGCCAGCTCCACAGCCGCCTTAACGAGTTTGCCCTGGTGCTTTTCGAGCTGGGCTTCAAATAATTCGAACAGGGTGAAGGCATCGGCGGTGCCGCCAGCGAATCCCGCCAGCACTTGGTCTTTGTACAGGCGCCGCACCTTGCGGGCGTTGCCCTTCATCACGGTGTTGCCCATGGTAACTTGGCCGTCGCCGCCAACAACCACTTGATTGCCTCGGCGAACAGAAAGAATAGTGGTGCCGCGAAACTGTTCCACGCGGGACTCCTTTTAGATATGTGAACAGGCGCGCCGCCCCATCTGGAGCGGCTCGAGAAAATAGTTATGGGGGCGGCGCTGCAATTTTCAAGGCAGCGCGGGGGATCGTTTTACGGGGTGGTCTTCTGGCGAATGACCAGGGTGTCGATGGCTTCGCCGATCAGTTTGGCGCGGGCACTGGCGAGGGTGTTGTGGGTCTGGAACGGGCCGACGTAAACCCGATGCCAGAGGTCGCCATTGGCCTGCACGGACTCCACCTTGGCGTCGAGCCCCAGCAGCAAAATTTGCGCGCGACGACGGTCGGCGTCGTCATTGCTGCGAAAAGAGCCCGCCTGAAGAATGTAGCGCTCGCCAGTCTGAAAGGTTTTCTCATTGGGGCGCGGCGGTTTTTCGTTCGCGGTGGTGACTTTGCTCTCGCGCTTTGGTGCAGGGGTTTCGTCGGGAACGATCACCTCGCGCTCGGGCAGCACCGTGAAGAAGTCGAACTTGGTGGTGTTTTCCGGCTTGCTGGTTTCTGCTTGCTTACTCGCTTTTGGCTTGGCCGCCTGAGCGGTGGCCGCTGCACCGGCAGTATCGCGCTCGCCAATGGCATTGAAAACCAGCACCGTGCTGAGAATACCGGCGATAAAGCCCGTGCCCAGCAAAATGGAGGCAGGCATGCCCTTGTTGGCCGCCTTGCTGCGGGTGGCCCCGCGTGTTGGGCGCTTCTTCGCAGCCATGTTTACATTTCCTCGGGGGCAGAAACCCCAAGTAGGCTCAGGCCGTTGCGCAGTACTTGTTGTACAGCGACTGACAGCGCCAACCGCGCATCGCGCAGGGCGGTGTCTTCGCCGAGCATTTTGTGGGCGTTGTAGTAGCTGTGGAAGTCACCGGCCAATTCGCGCAAGTAGTGGGCGAGGCTGTGCGGCTCGAATTGTTCCGCGGCGCTGGACAGCACCTCGGGGTAGCGTGCCAGCTTCACCAATAGGGCTTTTTCCACGTCTTTGTCGAGCAGCGATAGCTGGGCAAGGCCCGCTTCCTGCGTCCACTGCTGGCCCTCTTGCTCCAGCTTGCGCAGGATGCTGGCCACGCGAGCGTGGGCGTATTGAATGTAGTAAACCGGGTTGTCTTTGCTTTCTGACTTGGCCAGCTCCAGGTCGAAGTCGGTGGCCTGATCGGCCTTGCGCATAATGTAAAAGAAGCGCGCGGCGTCATTGCCGACGTCTTCACGCAACTCACGCAGGGTCACGAAAGAGCCGGAGCGGGTAGACATTTGCACTTGCTGGTCGCCGCGAAACAGCGAAACAAACTGCACCAGTCGTACCACCAGTCGCTCTGGGTCGATATCCAGTGCTTGCAGCGCTGCCTTCACGCGGGCGATATAGCCGTGGTGGTCGGCGCCCCAAATGTTGATCACGCGATCAAAGCCGCGCTCAAACTTGTTCAGGTGGTAGGCGATGTCGGAGGCGAAGTAGGTGGTCTGGCCGTTGTCGCGTTTTACCACGCGGTCTTTGTCGTCACCAAAGCGGGTGGACAAAAACCACAGGGCGCCGTCGCGCTCTTCTATGTAGCCGTTGTCTTGCAGACGGGCGATGGCGCGGCTGACTTGGTCGGGGTCGGCAGTCAGGCTGCGCTCGGAAAACCACTCCTGATAGTGCACGCCGAACTCGCCGAGGTCTTCGCGAATATCGCCCAATATGGCGTCCAGGCCTTTGTCGAAGACAACGCGGTAGTCGTCGCCGAGCAGGGTTTTGGCGCGATTGATCAGATCGTCAATATGCTTTTCTTTATCGCCGCCTGCGGGTTCATCGGCGCAAACGCCGTCGAAAACGTCCGCTGCGCTGCGCATTAACTGGTCGCCGTGGCTGGCGTGCAGCTCGCGGCCGTAGTCGGCAATGTAATCACCTTGGTAGCCATTGCTGGGGAAGGTGAGGGTTTCACCGCAGGCTTGCAGGTAGCGCAGCCATACGCTGGTGCCGAGGATATCCATCTGGCGGCCGGCATCGTTCACGTAGTATTCGCGCTGCACGTCGTAGCCTGCGGCAGCGAGCATGTCGGCAACACTGGCGCCATAGGCGGCGCCGCGACCGTGGCCAACGTGCAGTGGCCCGGTGGGGTTGGCGGACACAAATTCTACCTGGATGCGCTGGTTTTTCGCGTCGCCGCGACCGAATTGCTCGCCCTTGGCAAAGATGTCTTTGATCACGCGGAAGTTGGCGGCTTCATTGATAAAGAAGTTGATAAAGCCGGGGCCGGCGATTTCCACTTTTACCACGTCGTCGCTGGCGGGCAGGGCGTCGACAATTTGCTGGGCAATGGCGCGGGGGTTACTGCGCAGTGGTTTGGCCAGCATCATTGCCACGTTGCAGGCGAGGTCGCCATGGGCCTTGTCTTTGCAGCGCTCGAGTTGAATTGACGGCTGAAGATCTTCGGGCCATTCGGCAGTGCTGCGCAGGGTTGTGAGCGCCTGATCAATCAACGTGGCGACGATATCTTTCATGTCGAATTCGAACTCTCTTGAATATGGGGAATTTTGGGGCCGCGTATTATCGCTGTTTCAGGCGTCGGCCGCCACCATCAGAACATCTCGATGGGGTCGACGTCGACCGACCAGCGCAATTGGCCGCGCTTACTGAGGGATTCTGCCACATTACAGGCCACTGCCAACTGCTGATGCAAGGTGCGGCGCTCGCTGGCTTGCAGAATAAGTGAGGCGCGGAAGCGGCCCGCGCGGCGGGCCATGGGCGCGGGCAGGGGCCCGAGAAGTTGCCAGCCGGGTGCGGGCGGCTGCAGGGAGTTGCGCAGCTGCTGCAAAAACTGCTCGGCATCCTGCAGCTGCGGTGCATCGCAGCGAATCACCGCACTGAAGGTGTAAGGTGGCAGGTCGAGCAGGCGCCGTTCTGCCAGCTGTGCGGCGGCAAAGTCGCGATAGCCGTGTTGGCTCAGGCTCTGTAAGGCGGGATGAGCGGGGCAGTGAGTTTGCAGCAATACTTCGCCGGGCCGGTCTGCGCGTCCGGCACGTCCGGCGACCTGCAGCAGAAGTTGGGCGCTGTTTTCGGTGGCGCGGTAGTCAGCGCTGAACAGACCGGCGTCCATATCGACGATGCCGACCAGTGTCACGGCGGGGAAGTGGTGGCCCTTGGCGAGCATTTGGGTGCCGACCAAAATGCAGGGTTCACCCTTATTCACCTCTTTAACGAGTTCGGCCATGCTGTCGCGCCCGGCGGTGGTGTCGCGGTCGATCCTCAACACCGGGGCGTCAAAGTGTTGGTTTAGAAACATTTCCAGGCGCTCGGTGCCGGGACCGTCGTAGATCCACTGGCTGTTGCCACAGTCCGGGCAACTGGCTGGCATGGCGCGAACGGCTTCGCAGTGGTGGCAGCGCAATTGGCGGCGCTTGTAGTGAACGGTCATGCGCGCGTCGCAGGCGTGACAGTCGGCAATCCAGCCGCAGCAATGGCATTGCAGGGTGGGGGCAAAACCGCGGCGGTTGAGAAACAGCAGGCTTTGATTGCCGGCGCGCAAATTGTTGGCGACGGCGCTGAGCAAGGCATCGCTCAAACCGTGCTGTAAGGCTTGCTGGCGAATATCAAGCAGCCGTATTGGCGCCTCGCAGGCGTTGCCGGCGCGCTGGCGTAAGCGCAACACCCGATAGCGGCCCAGATCGGCGTTATGCAGGCTGTCGAAGCTGGGTGTGGCGCTACCGAGAATGACCGGACACTGGCTATCGGCTGCGCGCTTTACGGCAATGTCGCGGGCGGAGTAGCGCCAGCCGTCTTGCTGTTTGTAGGAGCTGTCGTGCTCTTCGTCGACGATGACCAAACCCAGGCGCGGCAGGTCGGCAAATACCGCTGAGCGCGTACCCAGAATAATGTCGGCACGGCCCTCGCGGGCGGCTTGCCAGTTGTGCCAGCGTTGCCGCTCGCTTAAACCGGAGTGCAGGCTGCGTACGCGACCGGGAAAGCGCTGTTCGAAGCGGCGCAGGGTCTGCGGGGTGAGGCCAATTTCGGGCACCAGTACCAGGGCTTGTTTGCCATTGGCCAGCGCGTGGGCGATGGCTCGTAGATACACCTCGGTTTTGCCGCTGCCGGTGATGCCGTCGAGTAAAAAGCGGGCGAATTGGCCGTCGCTATCAATAATTTGTTGCAGGGCGTCGGCTTGCTCGCTGTTGAGTGTGGGTCCCTGCTCGGCGGGGGCGGGCGTGCTGGAGGGTTCGGCTTCTTCAATCAGGGCATGCTGCTGCAAGGCGCGCACAATGCTGGCGCTAAAGCCCAGGGCAGTGATGTCTGCGCGCGTTAACGGGCCGTTTTCCAACAGGGCGTTGAACAGCGCGCGCTGCTGGTGAGCTCGCAGAGAGAGTTTGGCAATATCGGCATTTGGGCGGAGCTGCCATGCAGCGGTGTTTTCTGCCGTTGGTGGCGCGCTGCGCCGCAGCGCCAGAGGCAGCATTTGGTGCAGGCAGTCGCCAATGGGGTGGTGGTAGTAGTGTGCGGCCCATTTCCCCAAGTCCAGCAGCGCCGTGGATAAGCTGGCTTGCTCGTCCAGCACTTCAATGACGGCTTTTAGTTTGCTGGAATCGACGTCGGTGTTGTCGGTGGGGCCGAGGACAACGGCAATCACGTCGCGCCGCCCAAAGGGCACTTTCACCCGTGTGCCGGGCTGTATGTCGCGCTGCAACGACGCCGGCCACAGGTAGTCGAAGCGGCGTCTAAGGGGGCAGGGAATGGCGATGGATGCGAGAGTGTCGGCCATGGCATGGGCTTGTGCAAAACCGCCAGTGTATAAGAATCTGCAGTGGGTTGAGAGCATAATTCTAATCGGCGCTGGGCAGTGCTTGCTTATATGCCCAGTTCTGCTAATATGCGCGGCCTGTTTTTCGGTGGTTTTTTGTTCAGTTGGTCGGCGCAAATCCCTGCTCTTCCCAGCTTCCACTGAGCGCATCAGCCCAGCGCGGTGCCCGGCAAGAGATCGGGTGGCGGCGTCCAAAGAGGATCTAATGATGAAAGCGGATATCCATCCAAAGTACGAAGATGTTAACGTTACCTGCAGCTGCGGTAACCAGTTTCAAACCCGCTCAACCCTGGCGGAAGACCTGCACGTAGACGTATGTTCTGCCTGCCACCCTTTCTACACTGGTAAGCAGAAAATGCTGGATACCGGTGGTCGTGTTGATCGCTTCCGCAAGCGTTTCGGCAGCCGCGGTGGTGTTAAAAGCTAAGTTGCTTACATTTGCGCCACAACCTCTGGCGTTGATGATCGCAAAAATGCCCGGGCGCCAGCGCTTGGGCATTTTTTTTAGTGAGTCGCAAGGCGGTACTACGCCTGCAGGCTTGCTTTGAAACCCGCTGATAGCGGGGCACTGGGCCACGGCGTGGCTTGTGAGTGGGGGCAGTTTTCTATATGCTTTCACGCCTTTATGAACGCACCTGACCACCTTTACGCGTTCGCCCTTCTGGAATGCACAAACCGAGAGCATGACAATGTCCAAAGATGTTAAGCAGGCGGCTCTGGATTACCACTCGATCCCCTCGCCAGGCAAAATTGGTATCAGCCTGACCAAGCCCGCCGAAACACAATACGATCTTTCGCTGGCCTACAGCCCGGGCGTGGCTGAGCCGGTGCGCGAGATCGCCAAGGACCCGCTCAACGCATACAAGTACACCAGTAAGGGCAACCTGGTCGCAGTTATCTCCAATGGCAGTGCAATTCTCGGTTTGGGTGATTTGGGCCCTGCCGCGAGCAAGCCGGTAATGGAAGGCAAGGCGCTGCTGTTTAAGCGTTTTGCCGATATCGATTCCATTGATATCGAGGTGGACGCGGAAGACTCTCAAGCCTTCATTGATACCGTGCGCCGTATTGCCGATACCTTTGGCGGCATCAATCTGGAAGATATTAAAGCGCCTGAGTGCTTTGAGATTGAGCGGATTCTGATTGAGCAATGCAATATTCCGGTTTTCCACGACGATCAGCACGGCACCGCCATTGTGACGGCCGCGGGAATGCTGAACGCCCTGGAGATTCAAGGTAAATCCATCGAGAGTGCGCGCATCGTTTGTCTGGGCGCGGGCTCGGCGGCCATTGCCTGTATGCGCTTGCTGATCAGCCTGGGTGCGAAATACGAAAACCTGTTTATGATCGACCGCCGCGGCGTTATCACGCCGGGCCGCGAGGGCTTAAACGAATATAAAGAAGAGTTTGCCAACGGCGCCGGTCCCAAGACCCTGGTAGAGGCGATCGACGGAGCCGATGTCTTTGTCGGTCTGTCTGGCGCCAACCTGCTGAGCGAAGACATGCTGCGCAGTATGGCTGCCAAGCCGATCGTATTCGCTTGTTCAAACCCTGACCCAGAGATTTCACCAGAGCTGGCGATGAGCGTGCGCGACGACTTGATTATGGCGACTGGGCGCTCTGATTATCCCAATCAGGTTAATAACGTTTTGGGTTTCCCATTTATCTTCCGCGGTGCGTTGGATGTGCGTGCCACGGAAATTAATGAAGCGATGAAAGTGGCCGCGGTTCACGCCATTCGTGAGTTGGCTAAGGAAGACGTACCACAAGTGGTGGTCGATGCTTGCCAGTGTGGTGAGCTGAGCTTTGGCCCGAATTATATTATTCCCAAGCCGGTGGATCGGCGCTTGCTGGGTTCGGTAGCCGCAGCGGTGGCCCGCGCGGCCGTCGACAGTGGTGTTGCTCTGCTGCCCTACCCCGAGCACTACCCGCTGAGCTAATCAGCTTATATTAGAGTCGCGCCCAGCGCGGCTTTTTTATATCTGCGCAGAGCAGGCATCTGTTTCGAGGTGACCATGACACAGGCAGTAACATTGGCGCTGGCGGCGTCGGGTTTGTTCTTGTTGGCTGGCCTGGTCGGCGGAGTACTTAAATACCACGGCATTATGACCCGGCCGGGGCATCGTGCTCATCCCTATATCGATATCGCTCACCGCGCTGCGCTAATGTACAGCTTCACTGCCTTGGTGATGGCGGCGTTGCTCAAATACAGCCCCTATTCCGCGACGGTACAGTTTTGGATTACCGCGGTACCGCTGTTCTTCTTCGCCACCGCCATTGCCCGGTATTTTCAGCTGGGCATTCAAGGCCGGGAGAAGAATCAATTTAAGCAGCGTAACTTCATTACCACCTGGGGCATGGCGCTGCTGATAGTGGGTGAAGTCGGCGGTGTTGCCGCGATTGTCTGGGGGTTTTTCCGCAGCCAGGTTCTGGGCGGCGTCTAACAGCCCACGTCTTAACGGGCGAGGCCCTGGCAGATGACCTGCTTGTCTCACATCGTGATCAACACGCTTGTTCCTGTGCAATAGTTATATGATAATGCTTATCATTAACCATCTGCTGTGGAATCTCTAATGTCACCTTTCTTCTCTGCCCGCGCCGCTATGCTGCAGGGTGTCGCGCTTGTTATTGTCAGCTCCGCCGTTATGGCACAGGGCACAGAGTCAGCTGCTAGCCCACCAAAACTTGAGGAGATCCTGGTTACGGGTGACCCAATGCAGCGCAGCAGCCTGGATACTGTTGGCAGTGTCAGCATTGTTTCTGCCGACACCATTGAAGCCATGAATGTGCGCGATCTCTACGATTTGCTACTGCGAAGCCCAAATTTGAATGCCGCAAGAGAGGACAAATTCTCTGTCCGCGGTATCTCCAATGAGGGCATTGGCCCGGGTGGTACAGGGCGGCCGACAGTAAGTGTCTTTATTGATGGCGCTCGCCAGCCCGGTCGGGGAGTGGGAAATACCTGGGACGTAAAGCAGGTGGAATTTTATCGCGGCCCTCAATCCACTGCTTTTGGCCCTGGTTCGTTGGCGGGGGCGGTCGTGATCCAGAGTGAGTCGCCATCCAGTGAGGCCTATTCGGGCAAGCTTAAGGTAGGGGCAGCGAATTACGGTGGTCGCGAAGCCGGTGTCGCGGTGGGCGGCCCAATAGTGGGCGACTTGGCATTTCGCTACGCGGCTGAAACCAATCAAACCGACGGCGAGGTGACCAATATCACCTTGGACGATGACAAGTGGCAGGCGCGCAAACGCTATATGCAGCGCTTCAAACTGGGCTGGGCTGGCAGCGATTGGTATTCCTTCGAGCTCACCCTGCAGGACAGTAAGTTGCGCGAGGGCAACGAATACCAGTCGCCGGACTTGGCGCGCAAAGGGCAGGCCAGCGATGACGTTGATGGCTTTTATGATGACAATAGCACGCTGGCCGTGCTCACCCAGCATGTGGATATTAATGCGGCGCTTCGCCTCAGCCTGATTGTGAGCGGTAGCAACAACGATAATATTCGCAAGGGCGACTATGATATTTCGGCTGAGGATGGTGGCTATTTCATCAATTCCGTCGAGGCTGAAAACCGAGCGGCTGAGCTGCGTTTGCAGTACCGCGGTGACACCTTGAAGGGCGTTGTTGGTGCCTATCTCGCCAACGATGAATTGCAGGGAAGCTCGACAAGTGTCGATCTGCCCTATGAGCTCGGTGCGGGAATCCGGGCGCGAGCTGATGCGGACTTGATCGCTGAGCGGGAGGCTGATACCCAGGCCATTTATGCCGAGGCTGATTGGGACTTTGCCTTCGACTGGACGCTAACGCTAGGCATGCGCTACGAAGAGAATGATGCGGACAGTCGCAGTGCCTTTATTGTTAAGGGGGCTCGCCCCGTCGACCCGATTACCGGCACCACGCTGCCCGGTGACCTCAGCCCGCTTTTAAAACCGTTGTTGGACAGTGATGCACAGGCGCCAAGCAGCGACTCCGTGTTTTTGCCAAAGGTGGCGCTGAGCTACGATCTTAATGACGCCGTGACCGCCTTTGTTGCTGCCAGCCAGGGGTATCGCGCTGGTTCGGTAGATTTTGTCAGCGATGGCGAGTCGCCCAGCTATGGCCCCGAATACACCAATAATTATGACCTTGGTGTGAAGTGGCGAGGCGCGCGGTGGCAGGCGCAGCTGACAGTCTTTCGTATCGACTATCGCGATATGCAGATTGGTGTGCGTGTTGATGCGGCGAATTTCCGCACTGACAATGCTGGTGAGGCGCAGTCTGAAGGCGTTGAGCTGGAATTCAGTGGCGAGCTGGGGCGTGGTTTCAGTCTGTTCGGCGGCGCTGGCTATGTGAGCACGGCGTTCACTGAATACGAAGATGATGGCGTCGATTTTGCGGGTAATCGCTTTCCCAATGCGCCATTGCGAAATGCCAATATCGGACTTGCCTGGCAACAAAATGGCTACTTCGCCAATATCAATTGGGCCTATGCTGCTGACAGCTACACCGACCGTGAAAACACCGCCGGCTTGAAGGCCGATTCGCGGCGACTCTTGGGCGCGCGGCTAGGCTATCGCGGAGAGCACTATGGGATAGAACTCTTCGGTGAGAATTTGACCGATGAGTTTTATATTACCGATCGCTTTAATAGTCCGTCGTTAGGTATTGATGCTCTGTATGTGGGTGACCCGCGTGAATATGGTGTTCGCTTGAGCTATCAATTTTAGGGCCTTCGAGGCCCCGCAGACAAAAAGCGAAATAGAGCTAAGTACAACTCGCTAGCCGACCGGAGCATGACTTTAGGTTATATTCTGTGCAAAGTTCTTTTTTGGGTTTTTATGCTCTGAGTGAGCTCCCTGTGAATTCGGTTTGAAAAGAGGGTGTCTAAATGAATATTGAGCGTCGCCAAACACAGTCTCCGATCCCTCATAATCTTGAAGAGTTACTTTCCGAGCTGCAATTGCTGACTATCCGTCGGGTTGAAGATTTTGGCGGCGGTCTGTGGTTTGTGCGCAGGCCCTTGTTTCAAGATGTTGTACCGGTAGTGAACTGCTCGTTAAACCACGGTGCTGAGACGGCTGTCGTGGAATTGGATGGATCCTTGAATACCAGACACGGTCTGCTCATTCGTCCGGATTGACCGCTGTTTTACAGAATAAAAAAAGCGCGGCTTAAGCCGCGCAAATCTCGTACGTCTGGAGGACGAACAAGTACAACTTACATTGCCAGTTCCGCAGTAATGAACGGGATGGGTGGCAGCAATGTGATTTGTGGATTCAGCAAGGTCCCGCCTTCAGTAAAGTAGGCCGGTACAGAGGCTGGGTCGTCGGCCATTACACCTACCACCGGAATCAGCGTGAATACCAAATCTGGCCCCAAGGTGTCCTGAAAGCCCGCTAGCGACTGCGGGTCAGCCGCGATCGCGGTACCAAAGTCTTGCAATGCAACGACAATGCTCTCGATCTTTGCGGGACTAAGGTAATCAACAAAGCCTTGGAACTGGGGTGGGATGCCGCCGCTACCGCCGTCCATGCCGGGGATGGGCAGAGCATCTAAGCCAGGAATGCTTGGTGCGCCGCCACCGCCAAGACCAGCGAGGGCATCAAACAACGGTGCTAAGGCGTCCAGTCCGGGTGCG
>NZ_CAXGPO010000045.1:0-22915 GCF_964011655.1 uncultured Spongiibacter sp.
GCACCACCGCCATCACCAACTTGGCGGTTGACACGCCTGCCGCTCGCATTACCACCAGCTCGCTGCTGCTCGCCAAGCTACCCAGCCCCGCCAAACACCCCACCAGCGCCGCAAAAGGCAGGTACTTATAGAGACTACCCGGCGCCACCAAGCCGACATACTGGAGTACTGACACAAAGGTATAGTCGCCCCGTATCTCTTTCAGCTCGTCGATCAGGCTGGAGAGTAAGTCAATACCGACGATGACCAACAAAACCAGCAAGATAGCCGCGGCAACTGTGCGCCCGATGTAGCGATTTAATTTATGCATGACACTCAACCACGGCTTCGCCTCCAGGTCAGCCACCAGTGCCGCAACACGCTATCCCAGTAAAGCAGGATAAGCCCCAGCGTGAGAAAGATGAGGTGAATGACCCACATTCCCGGCAGCACTGGCCAATTGCCCTTGGCAATGGCATCGCGCACGGCATTGAGCGCCACCAGATAAAACATGTAGAGCATAAACGCCGGAAACATTTTGCCGTAGCGCCCGCGACGATGATCCGTTTTACTCAGCGATACCGCGATCAATGCCGCGATGGGCACCAACACGCTCAGAGAGATGCGCCACTGAACGGCGGCGATATCCTCCAGAGCGTCACTGCGCCATAACTCTCGCGTTGATTTTCCATCGATCTCTTGGCGATAGGTTTTTACTTCCGGATCGCGCATTAGCTGGCTAAGGCGTTCAAAGCGGGTAAATTGATAATCCGACTGCCCAGGCTCGCCAACATACCGCACCCCTTTGTCCAACACCAAATGGCGCTCGCCAGTGGCTGCATCCACTTCAAATCGACCGCTCTCGGCGGTGACCAGTGACACCAAGGGGCGCTCGCCCCCGCCGCTTTGCTGAGGCTCGGCCTGAGCCATAAATACAGAGCGCATCGTCTGGGAATCGCGATCAGTTTTTTCGATATAGGTGACCCTGCCACTGCCCTTATCAATTCGAAAGCGCCCCTCAACGGCCGCCTTCACACCGATTTCTGCGCGACTCTCCGCCAGCTTCGCCGCATAGGCCTGTATACCTGCGGGGCTCACCACCATGCTGATATAGGCCACGATGGCAGCAATGATAAAGGCGGGAATTTGGGTGTAGAGCAGCAATCGACGACGGCTCATGCCGCAGGCACTCATTACCGTCATTTCGCTATCGACATAGAGGCGGCCGTAGGTCAGCAAAATACTGATGAACAGCCCCAGCGGCAGCACCACCTCCAAAAAACCGGGAAGGCGATACAACATAATAAGAAACAGCACATCGGGCGAGAAATCGCCCGACGCCACCTGTGCAAGGTACTTTACAAACCGCCCGCTCATAATGATTGCCAGCAGCGTTAAAGTAACCGCAAATACAGATTTAAAAATTTCACTCGCAAGGTAACGAAAAAGAATCACAGCTACCAAGCCCCTCTGCTGGCAAATGGTTTCACGCGCAGATAATACCCTTTACACTAGCGTCATAACACGCTGCCCGTCCCGGTTTTGGACGCAGCAAGCACCGATATAAAAATCTGGCCCGCATTATCGCTTATCGCGGCGCCCTCTGCGAATGTTTGTCTGAGAGAGAATCAATGCAAATCAGCCTAAAGCCCTGCAAAGACCCGAAAACCATCGCCACTGACTGCCTTGTCGTCTTCAGCAATGGCCAGTTAAGCGGCGCCCTCACCGCCATTAACGAGGCGAGCGATGGCGCAATCGACGCGCTGCTGAAACGCGGCGATTTTAAAGGCAAGGTCGCAGAAACACTTTATATCCCCTATTTACCCGGTATTCGCGCCAAACGGCTGCTGCTGGTCGGCACTGGTGACAGCGAGACCGTCGGCGATGCCGACGCTGACAAACTCCTGCAAAGCGGTATTGCTGTATTGAACAAGCAGCAGAGCAAAGACTGCTGTCTTCTGTTTGGCGATCTGCGCGTCGACGGGCGCAAAGCCAGTTGGCTGCTGCAGCGCAGTGCCCAGCTGCTGGAAGTGTCCCGCTACCGTTACAGCGAAACCTTGAGCAAGGCAAAACCGGGCAGCGCATTGCGGCGCGCCGTGTTGCAAGGCAGCAACAGCGACAGCAACCGTAAGCTCGTCGAATATGGTCAACAAACGGCAGAAGGCATTAACGTCACTCGTCGCCTCGGTGATTTGCCCGGCAATATATGCACGCCGGATTTTCTCGCGAAAGAATCACGCAAACTCGCTCGACAGTTCGAGAAAGTAAAAGTTAGCGTGCTCGATGAGAAAAAAATGCAGCAGCTCGGTATGGGCGCCCTGCTCTCGGTTAGCGCCGGCAGCGACCAGCCCGCGCGCTTGATTGCCATTGAATATCAAGGCGCGGCAAAGAGTCAGCGCCCGCACGTACTGGTGGGTAAAGGGGTCACTTTTGACACGGGCGGCATCAGCCTTAAGCCCGGCGCCAAGATGGATGAAATGAAATACGACATGTGCGGCGCCGCCAGTGTGGTGGGCACACTTCGCGCCGTTGCCGGAGCAGAGTTAAAGGTCAACGTGGTCGGCATTATCGCGGCGGCCGAAAATATGCCCAGCGGCCGAGCAACCAAGCCCGGTGATATTGTCACCAGTATGTCGGGGCAAACCATCGAAATACTCAATACCGACGCCGAAGGCCGATTGGTGCTCTGCGACGCTCTCACCTACGCAGGCAAGTATAAACCCGCGTCAGTCATCGATATCGCAACGCTGACAGGCGCCTGTGTTGTTGCCCTGGGTAAACACGCTATCGGCCTATACAGTAATCAAGACGACTTCGCTGCAGAGCTGCAAAACTGTGGTAACGAGGCACGCGACCGCGCCTGGCCTATGCCCTTGTGGGATGACTACCAGCCGCAACTGGACAGTAACTTTGCCGACATGGCAAATATCGGCGGCCCCGAGGCCGGCAGCGTTACCGCCGCCTGCTTCCTGTCGCGCTTTTGTAAAGACTATCGCTGGGCACATTTGGATATCGCGGGCGCCGCTTGGCTGTCCGGTGCCAACAAAGGCGCTACTGGTCGCCCGGTAGGTCTGCTCTTCAACTACCTGCAAAGCAAGGCAAAGGACTAGGTGACTCGCGTCGATTTTTACATTATCGGCAGTACCTCGGCCGATGCGGCAATGGATTTCAGCTGCCGGCTGGCCGAGAAAGCGTGGCGCGGTGGTCATCAAATATTGATGCACTGCGCCGATGCCCAGCAAGCCGCCGAACTCGACGACCGTCTTTGGCAGTTTAAGCCAGAGAGTTTTCTCCCCCATGAGCTGGGTGCAGCGGGTGGCACTGACATAGCGATCTGCCACGCAGGCGACCACACCGCCATGGGCGATCATTGCGACCTGCTGATCAATCTCGCCCATGATGTGCCCGAGCCATTCAGCCGCTTTACACGGCTGGCAGAAATTGTCGATCAACGCGAGCAGTCGCTGGCGGCATCGCGGCAGCGCTATAGCTTTTACAAGCGTCGCGGCTACCCGCTGCACAATCACAACGTCGGCCAATAAGGGGGACTGCAATGAGCCACACCAACGACGAACAACTTCCCCTGTTAGACGAACTGCAATCACTAAAAACCGTTCTCAGTGACACCGGCGACGACATCCCGGTGCTGAACGACATTATTCACACTCCCGATACCGAGCCCGCCGAGGCGTCAGACAACGCTGAACAAACAGCCAGGAACAGCAATGACGGGCTGGCCGGCGGTGACGACGACCACAGCAGGGAGATTTTTTTACAAGAATTGATCGACGATATGCTGCCCGACATAGAAGCGGAACTTCGCAGGCGTCTGCTTAAGCTCGACGGCGACGTACTCGAACGCTGGTATCAACAAAGCCGTCAGCGCTAAGGCAGCGCGCCAGAGCACCGGCGCTCGCCCCCGGCGTAAAACCTCTCCAAACAATCCTCTCGCGCTTTGGCCCAGAGGACCAAAACTCAGTATACTTATCGCCTTTTTGCGTTAGCGCCTTCCCGCGCTCTGCGCCCAACAGTTATCGCCGAACGGAAACCCATGGATAAAACATTTCAGCCTGCGGACATTGAAAGCAAGTGGTACCAGACCTGGGAGGAAAAAGGGTATTTCTCCCCCGCCGGAGATGGCCCTGCCTACAGCATCATGATCCCACCTCCCAATGTCACCGGCAGCCTTCACATGGGGCATGCGTTTCAGGATTCGATCATGGATGCGCTCACCCGCTATCAGCGCATGAAAGGCGCCAAAGCGCTGTGGCAAGTGGGAACCGATCACGCAGGTATTGCCACCCAGATGGTCGTCGAGCGCAAACTCGCTGCGGAAAGTGGCCAGACCCGTCACGACCTGGGCCGCGACGCCTTCCTGGACAAGGTATGGGAATGGAAAGAGGAGTCTGGCGGCACAATTACTCGCCAGCTGCGTCGCCTCGGCGCCTCTGTCGACTGGCAAAACGAACGGTTTACCATGGATGACGGCTTCTACAAGGCCGTTCAAGAGGTCTTCGTTCGCCTTTACGACGACAAATTAATCTACCGCGGTAAGCGCCTGGTCAACTGGGATCCCAAGCTCCACACCGCCATTTCCGACTTGGAAGTTGAAAACAAAGACGAGAATGGTCATCTCTGGCACTTCCGCTACCCACTGGCTGACGGCGAAACAACCGCCGATGGCAGCCGCCACCTTGTCGTTGCCACCACCCGCCCGGAAACCATGCTCGGCGACACCGCCGTCGCGGTAAACCCCGCAGACGAGCGCTACCAGTCGCTGGTCGGTAAATTTATTGAGCTACCGCTGGTCGGCCGCCGCATACCCATCGTTGCCGACGACTATGTCGACCGCGAGTTCGGCACTGGCTGTGTCAAAATCACCCCCGCGCACGATTTCAACGACTACGCACTTGGCCAGCGTCACAAGCTGCCAATGATCAATATTATGGATCAGGACGCTGCCATCCTCGGCCGCGCAGACGTCTACAACAGCGATAGTAGCGCGAACGATGAATTAGATGCCGGCCTGCCTGAGGCCTATGCAGGGCTGGACCGATACGCCGCGCGAAAGGCCATTGTCGCCGACTTAGACGCGGCAGGCCTGCTGGAAAAAGTCGACGATCACGCGCTGAAAGTCCCCCGAGGCGACCGCTCAGGCCTGGTGATCGAGCCCCTGCTCACCGACCAGTGGTTTGTGGCGACGGCAAAACTAGCCGAGCCCGCCATTGCCGCCGTAGAAGACGGCCGCATCCAATTTGTACCCAAGCAGTATGAAAATATGTATTTCAGTTGGATGCGGGACATCCAAGACTGGTGCATTTCTCGCCAGCTGTGGTGGGGCCATCGCGTGCCCGCATGGTATGACAGCGAGGGCAATATCTATGTGGCCCGCAATGAAGAAGAAGCCCGCAGCAAGTATGGCTTGCCCCCCGAGCTGGCGCTGCAGCAGGATGAAGACGTACTCGACACCTGGTTTAGCTCCGCGCTGTGGACCTTTGGCACCCTCGGTTGGCCGGAGGCGACCGAGCGCCTGAAAACCTTCCATCCTACCGATGTGTTGGTAACCGGCTTCGACATTATCTTCTTCTGGGTCGCTCGCATGATCATGATGACCATGCACTTTATGAAAGACGAAGACGGCAGCCCCCAAGTCCCGTTCAAGACGGTTTACGTCACTGGTTTGATACGCGACGAACAAGGGCAAAAAATGTCCAAGTCCAAGGGCAATGTCCTCGACCCCTTGGACATGATCGACGGCATTGACCTCGACAGCCTGTTGCAAAAACGCACCGGCAATATGATGCAGCCTCAACTTGCCGAGAAAATCGGCAAAGCAACGCGTAAAGCCTTTCCTGAGGGTATTGGCGCCCACGGCACCGATGCACTGCGTTTTACCCTCTACTCGCTGGCCTCGACCGGCCGCGACATCAACTGGGACATGAAACGCTTAGAGGGCTACCGGAATTTCTGTAACAAGATCTGGAACGCTGCCCGCTATGTGTTGATGAATACTGAGGGCGAAGATTGCGGCACGGGCAATGAGCCCGTCGAACTCAGCCTCGCCGACCGCTGGATCTGCGCGCGCCTGGAACAAGCGCAGCGGCGAGTGGCTGATGCGATGGCCGCCTACCGCTTGGATCACGCCTCTCAAGAGGTCTATGAATTTATCTGGAATGAGTACTGCGATTGGTACCTGGAACTCTCCAAGCCAGTCCTTTGGGACGACAACGCCAGCGCCGAAGCAAAACGCGGCACGCGGCGTACGCTCATCCAGGTTCTTGAAGCAACCCTGCGCCTTGCTCACCCCTTTATGCCCTTTATCACCGAGGAAATTTGGCAGCGCGTGGCCCCAATTGCCGGCATTAATGCAGGCGATAGCAGCATTATGCTGCAGCCCTACCCCTGCTCAAATGATCAAGGCATTGACGAGCAGGCCCTTAGCGATGCCGAATGGTTAAAGGCAGTTATCACCGCAATACGCAACATTCGCGGCGAGATGAACGTGCCCCCCTCGAAAGCGCTCAATGTGCTGCTGCGCAACACCAGCGAGGAAGATAGCCAACGCCTGGAAGCCAATCGGCAGTTCCTGCTGAAACTGGCAAAACTGGACGATATACGCGTCCTGAACGACGGCGAGCAAGCGCCGATGGCCGCCACACAGCTGGTTGGCGATATGGAGGTTCTCGTCCCGATGGCAGGCCTCATTGACAAGGCCGCAGAGCTGGCTCGCCTCGACAAGGAAATTGCCAAACTGGACAAGGACATCCAGCGCTTGAGCGGAAAGCTGGGGAACCCCGGTTTTATCGACAAAGCACCGGCAGCGGTCGTTGAGAAGGAAAAAGAAAAGCTGCAAGGCCAGCAGCATGCCCGCCTGCGACTCGTTGAGCAACGCGGCGAAATAGAGGCGCTGTAACGCCTCATTGCCATGCTTTGATCCAAATGAATGGGTCAAAGCATGGACAACAGCGCTGGAGTCGTTATAGTAAACAGCAATCTCGGCAGCGCTATTCACCCAACTGTGATGTTTTCTCGTTTCGCTGACAACCGGCAAGCCCGGCTCCCCGCCCCGAAGCAGACCGCTCTGCCCGCTTCCTATCTCTTTTTCCCGGACTGGTGGCAATTATCTCGCCGCCCGACCGAAAGCACCTTTATGCGACCCGACTGCGACAAAGAGGATAAGCAATGAGCGACCGCGTAACTGGCACCGTGAAATGGTTTAATAACGCCAAAGGGTTTGGCTTTATTACCCGAAACGAAGGCGAGGACGTTTTTGTCCACTTTCGCTCCATTCAGGGGGACGGCTATCGCACCCTGGACGAGGGCCAGAATGTCGAGTTCAAACTTGTAGAAGGCCCCAAAGGGCTGCAAGCCGAAGACGTGCTCAAGGTCTGAGCCCGGCCGCCGTGTCAGGGTCCTGCTCCGACGGTATAGCGGCATCAATGGCGCGGTAAAGTTGCGATGGTAACAGTGGGTTAGTTAATACAACGCGCTCACTTGCCGCCGGCAGCGACTCTTCGCGCTCAGGCCGCTCTCGCAAATAGATGACGGTGTCCAACGCTTCCAAGCAGGCCTCACGTCGCTCACTAATTACCAACTGCGGCGAGGCGTCTGGTATCTTGGCCAAGTGTTTTTGCAGGCCATGCACATCGGTAACGAAGTGAACACGCCAACCTCGCCGGCTCAGTGCCGCCGACAGCGATAAGCGCAACCGCTCATCACTAACCAGCGCGATAATCGACAGGCCAGCGGCGTCGACATCCGCATGATTCAATTCCAGCTGTTGCGCGGGTAACAGCACCGAGAAGCAGCTACCGGCATCGTCCACACTACTCACCAGGATATGCCCGCGCATGAGAGACACGAGTTTTTCGGCGACAGCCAGCCCCAAGCCCACCCCACCAAAACGACGGTTTCGAGAGTTTTCTGCCTGCACAAAGGGCCGAAATAACTCGCGACTGCCCTGCTCGGGAATCCCCACACCGTTGTCGTGAACCTCAAAGACAAGTTCGGCCCAGTCGTAGTACTGCCGCTCCACGTCGCTGGCGGGACGCACTTGCAGCTCAATAATGCCTCTCGGCGTGCTGTAAACAGAAAACTTAACCGCATTCTCAAGCAACACTAACAGTAATTGCCGCAAGCGAATGGGGTCGGTAAACAATTGCTCTGGCAACCGCGGATCGATGCGCAATAGAAACTGCTGCTGATTCCTGGCCACCATGGGCGCTACCGCCAAGGCGACTCCCTCCAGGTAATCCCAAAGCTGGACATTCTCTTCCTCTAATGTCACGTCACCGGTTTCAAGCAGTGAGTAGTCGATAATGTTGTCGAGGGTTGCCAATAGACTCTGAGAGGAACGGCGAATGGTATCGAGCATTAACCGCTGCTCGCGGTTCAGGGCCGACTTTGACAACAGGTCAGTCATACCCACCACAGCATTCATCGGGGTGCGGAACTCATGCCCCATTACCGACAGAAAGGCCGACTTGGCATTACTGGCCTGCTCTGCCCGCTGACTCGCTTCTTCGAGTTGCATGCTTTGCAACCGCAAGCGATCTTCAAGCCCATGCTTGTCAGCAAGCAGCTGCCGCTCTGCCTGCTTCGCCGCGCTGATATCCGATTGAACACCCACCATACGAACAACGCGCCCCTCAGAATCGCGTTGCACGGCCGCCTGAAAACTCACCTCAAGCACGGAACCGTCCCGACGACGTATCTTGTGCTCCCCAGAAAACAGCTTGTCATCACTCTTCAAAAACGCGATGAATTCCGGATTCAGCCGTTGCTGATCCGCTTCCGGAATACTGTTCATCAGCACGCGTAAACCGTCGCGCTCGTCACAGCGCGACAGCCCGACCATTTGCAGCCATGCAGGGCTTAAGTACACCTCCTTCGCGAGCAAGTCCCAATCCCATATGGCATCGTGTGAGGCCATAACCGCCAGGTCAAAACGCTGCTGGCTGTGCTGATATTGTTCGTGCATCAGGTACTGGTCACTCATGTCGCGAATCAATAACAACAGGCGACGGCTGCCGTCTGCATCGGTGTACCAACCGGGGTATAACTCAACCGCCACTTCACTGCCGGAATGACTCATCAACATCAACTCGATGCCTTTAAAGCTGGCATCCTGGTCTGACGAGGACTCCATCAGAAACTCATATTTGTGTTCGAATCGCGGTGCAAACAAGCTGCGCAGAGAGCGCTTTATCAGTGCGGCATTCCGATAGCCCAGTAATTTGGATGCGGTTTCGCTGGCGGCAATCAACACCCCTTGTGCGTCGCATATCAACACCGCTCCAGGAATTGATGCCATCAGGGTCTGGCGGCGCAACACCTCCGTTTCAACATTGGCCTGCAAGGCCGAGACCGTGCGCTGACGCCGCGACAGCAATACGGCCAGCACTACCGCCGCTGATACCATCACCACCAATGAGAACAGCAACAACAAGCGGTTGCGCTGCGCGCTCTGCCAGCGTTTTTCATCCCTTGCGATCTGCGCAACTAACTGATCATGCAGCTTGCTGAGCGCATCGATAACTATGCGCTGATCCAATTCAGCATTGAGTGGAACGGCGGCGGCATTCCCCACCTTGTAAGCCGAGTAGGCGGACACAATAGATTGCAGCGATAGCAGGGCTTGTTGCTCCCCCCCTAGCGATTGCAGTGTTGCCAGTGGAGACTGCGCTCGGCTCATTTGCTGCTGAAGCGCCTGAAAAGCGGCGAGATCCGAGTTTTCCAGCAGGTCGAAGAAACGCGGAACGACCGCACCATGGTCAAGTAAATAGTCGACTTCGGCCAAGGTCTCAGCAAACGGGACGGGTCGCTCGATAAATCCAGTAATTTCAGCCCTTGCGCTTCCTACCGCCAGGCTTGTTGCCAACAGCGCCGACCACACCAAGCGAAAGGCACAACGGCGCACAACATACCGACGCGCAGTGGTGCTTGCACGCATATCATCCCTCCCTGATTTGCTGAAGGCTCATCGTTGCCAACACCCATGGATATGGCGCATCATCTCCCAGCGCGTGGTGCATAAAAATGCGTAGTTCCACTAACGTAGGCCTGCGATTTACCGCGATGAAACACCCCGCATATGGAGCGTTGCCATGACAGATTCATTTAAGTTAGCGCTGATTACCGGCTGCTCAAGCGGCTTGGGAAAAGCACTTGCCGAACAGGGCCTTGCCCGCGGCTACCACGTGGTTGCCACCGCCCGCAGGCCCGAATCGATTACGCTGGAGCACCCTCGCCTTCACAAGCGCGCATTAGACCTCAATGACCCCGAGCACATTCGAACGCTTTGCACTCAGCTGCACGAGGAGTTCGGCCAGATTGATCTATTGATTAATAACGCGGGCTTTGGCCTGATGGGGCCGATGCTGGAAATCAGCCCACAAAAACTCGCCGAGCAATTCCAAACCAATAGCATCGCGCCGCTTGAGCTTGTTCAGTCTGCACGCCAGTCATTAAAGCGCGGGAGCACGGTTGTAAACATCGGCAGCGTGTCAGCAAGTTTGGTGACGCCCTTTGCCGGCAGCTACTGCGCCAGCAAAGCTGCATTGCACGCGTTGAGCGATGCCATGCGCATGGAATTAGCCCCCTTTGGCATTCGAGTGATGGTGGTTAGAGCAGGCGCCATCCGGTCGAAATTCGCTGAACGCGCCGAATCTGAATTGACGCCACAGCAAACACAGGGGCCCTACCAGCCACTGCAACAAGCCATAGCCGAGCGAGCAAGCCTGTCCCAGCAAAACGCGAGTGATGCCGACGACGTTGCCAAGCGTATCTTCGACGCCAGCGAACAATCACGCTGCCCCGCCTATGTGGGCGTTGCTAACGGGCATCGGCGGCTGTATTCACTCAGTAAGTTGCCCAGCCGCGTTACCGATTGGTTGCTGTCACGCCGCTTCAAGCTCAGTACGTTGCACGGCGACGAACTGTAATTGGGGTGCTATACTCCGCCGGCTGTGGCCGATATTGCCGGCCCTTAATTCATTGTTTTGTTTATTTATTTTTGGTTCTGTATTGTTATGTTGTTAATTCTAAGAATTATTATTTCTGCAGCGCTCAGCGCACTGACGGTATTTTCTCTCTCCAAATTGGGGCTCGCTAGCCTGGCAGCACTGCCCGCAGCTCTTGTATTTGCAGCGCTACTATTTGCCATGCTGCTTTCTCCACGACTACCCAGCATCATTGACGCCCTGGGCAGCAAGCGCGAGCGCGGTACCGTAAAATGGTTCAACGTAAGTAAGGGCTATGGTTTTATTACTCGTGAGGGGGGTGACGATGTATTCGTTCACTTTCGCTCTATCCGTGGCAAAGGCCGAGGCCGCCGCAGCCTAATGGAAGGACAACTCGTGGAGTTTGTGCTCAGCGAAGGCGAAAAGGGTCCGCAGGCCGAGGAAGTTTCGGTCGTCGACTAGCGCCCGCTACCACTGGGTTAATAATGCGGCGGCTTCTCCATATCCGCCGCGAAGCCGGGCTGAGCCAAGCCCTGCTCTTCCATCGTTTCACGCATTACACGACTGGCTTGCGCTAATTGGCGCAGCTGCTGTCGCAAGATACGCAGTTCGCCGTCCTGCTCACTTACCCTGTCGTTAAGCGCATTGAGTAAGTCTTCCTGATAGGCCAACTGAGTTTGCAGCTCCACTAGCTGCTCTGTTTCGCGACTGGACATCGGTGCAGGCTCCTGAAAAAATCGTGGGCTACTATACCGCCCTCGCTGGTTATTATACTTTTTTGCATAAGAATTTTTCGAGTGAAGCCTCTTTATGTCACGTATCGTCTACTCCACAGACCAAGGCCGGATGTGTCCACAATGTGGAGAAGCCCAACAACAGTGCCGCTGCAAAGATATCAACGCCGACGCTGAACGCAGCGCCCGCAGCGGCGATGGCATTGTGCGTATTCGTCGAGAAACCAAAGGCCGCAAAGGCAAGGGCGTGAGTATTGTCAGCGGCATACCGCTAGACGACGCCGCCCTGAAAAAACTCGGCAAGGAGTTAAAACAAAAGCTCAGTATTGGCGGCGCGGTGAAGGACGGACAACTAGAGTTCCAAGGGGATCAGCGCCAAGCCCTGAAGCGCCTATTGGAAGAGCGCGGCTACACCGTCAAACTTGCCGGTGGTTAAGCAGTTCAAACTGTTATGAAGATTTGCCAGCTAAGCCTGCCGTCTGTACAGGCGCTCTGGTAGCCTGAAAGAAAAAGATCGAGGCGTCTCACATGACAGCACTTAGCGAAACAATTGAAGTCGGCATCGTCACTCACAACATCGACACCATGTGTCACTTCTATAGCAACACCCTTGGCTTGGCCTTCGAGGGCAAGCTCGACTTCCCCGGCGGAACAATGCACCGCTACCGACTGGGCACGGCAGTCATCAAGCTGGTGAACTACGGTGACGAAACGCCCGAGCAATGCATTCCTGGCGGTGGCCACGCTGCCTGCGGCTATCGCTATATCAGCTTTGGCGTCGCCGACCTGAACAGCGTTATTGCCCAGCTCAAAGCGGCCAATGTCGGGATTGCCGTCGATGTTACCCGCTTTGCCGAAAACATTGGCTTCGCCTTTGTATGTGACCCTGACGGCAACTGGATTGAGCTGTTCGGCGGCTGTTAAACGTCGGCAGACATGCCGTACTTGCGCATTTTTTCGATCAACGTGGTTCGCCGCAAGCCGAGCAGCTGCGCCGCCCGGCTTACAACATGATCTGCCGCCCGAAGGGCCTGTTGAATCCGTCGCTGCTCAAAGTCAGCCACCTCTTCCTTGAGTGATACACCCTCAACCGGAAGCTCATCAACGGCGGTTGCCGCCCCGCTCGTGCGCACTTCAACGCGCGCTGGTGGCTGCCACACCAACTCGGCACCGCGGTAGGCGTCAGGCAAGTCCTGGCGCCCCACCACTTTGTCCGGGTACATAATCAGCAGTCGCTCCAGCAAATTTGCCAACTCTCGAACGTTACCCGCCCAAGAGTGAGCCTGCAGAGAAGCGACTGCTGACGGCGCTAGCGCCAGGGTGCCCAAACCGTCGTCGGCAAGCTGGCGGATGATGTCGCGCACCAGGGCGGGAATATCCTCTTTACGTTCGGACAAGGCAGGAACCTGCAGCGGAAAAACGTTCAAGCGGTAGTAAAGGTCTTCGCGAAATTCCCCCGCGTCGATCATTGCCGGCAAATCCCGGTGCGTCGCGGCGATGATTCGCACATCGGCGCTGCGGCTCTCGCTGGAACCAACACGCTCAAAACTGCGTTCCTGAATAGCGCGCAATATCTTCACCTGCATATCCAGCGGCATGTCGCCAATCTCATCCAGAAACAAAGTGCCGCCGTCAGCCAGCTCAAAGCGACCGGCGCGGCTAGAAATCGCGCCCGTGAACGCGCCGCGCTCATGCCCAAACAATTCTGATTCTAATAACTCTCGGGGAATGGCGCCGCAATTGATCGGCACAAAAGGGCCAGAGCTTCTGGAAGAAAGACGGTGTATTGCCTGTGCAACCAATTCCTTACCCGCGCCGGAGGGACCGTTAATCAGCACCGTTACCGATTTGTCGGCAACTTGGGCTAGCAGGTGCGTCAACTCCTGCATTGCCGGACTGCTGGCGACTAAGCCGTGATCAATGTCCGATGGGACATCGCCGAGCATCGACCCCAGGCGCCCTAAGCCCTCTAGCAGCGAATCAAATACCGGAGCGTCGATACAGGCCACGCAGTTCGACCACCGCCCTTGCTGAGCCAGCGCACCCGCCAACAGACAGGGACGCTCGTCGAGCGCTTCGGGCGCAAGGCGCGCACCGTCGGCCAATAACACGGCATTCGCCTGTGCCAATTCCTCAACGCAGGTCACCCGTTGCTGGTTTGGGTCTAGTGCCTCTAACAACAGGCGATAGTGGGCGATGATATTGGGATCTGCGTCGATGAGTAACTGGATACGCGTTGGCATGGGTGCCACATTTTCTCTGTTTGCCGTTGTCGTTTTTTTGACTATAGCCAAGCCCGGGCAGCATAACCACACCAGCATGTCGGTATTTTGACACAAGCATCTCCACTCTTGCCCGGGCACCACGCTTGCTGCAAAATCGCGCCCTACTGCCTTTCCCTACACTCAGCCAGGACCTCAGCATGTCGACCAGCGAAACGCCCGTGTACTACCTAACTTGGGACGAACTGCACCGCGACACCCGTAACCTTGCGCGCAAACTCACCGCCACGCCGTGGAAAGGCATTATCAGTATCGCCCGCGGTGGCTTGGTACCGGGCGCCATTCTCGCGCGCGAACTCAACCTTCGCGTCGTCGACACCCTGTGTATCGCCAGTTACGACCACGACAAGCAGGGCGAGATTAGTATTCTCAAATCAGTGGAAGGTGACGGTGACGGTTATCTGCTGGTTGACGACCTCGTCGATACCGGAGGCACTGCAAAAATCGCCCGCGAGCTGCTGCCCAAGGCCACATTCGTCACCATCTACGCCAAACCTCAGGCGATGGCGCTGGCCGAGTACTACACCCGCGAATTCGCTCAAGATACCTGGATACATTTCCCTTGGGATATCGAGCACAGCTACAGCGAGCCGCTCATTAAATAACGAACCGCCGACGAAGCCTTTGCGCCACGCTGATAGAGCCAGTAGAATCTCCCGCTGCGCTTTTCGCCCCGGTGGCACAGCTGGATAGCGCGGCCCCCTCCTAAGGGGCAGGTCAGAGGTTCGAATCCTCTCCGGGGCGCCACCTCTTCCATGCTCCATTCTTTAGCAATCGCGCGCTGGCGTGCTAAGCCGGGATCGCCGGCGAGACACTAGGCTGACCGGCGTGTAACCAGTCTCGTAACTGCTCCGCTTCACGTCGATAGGTGCGCCGTTCCGACTGATCTAAGCGCAGCCACCGCAGGGCATTTATCAGCCAGCGGTCAGCAGAACCATTCAAAATACCCGCCCCGGGGGTACAGCAGATATGGTGCCAGTGCAGCTGATCGTCGCGCCACAGCAAAACCTCACCATTGGGCGACAGCGTATAAGCCAGCTTGGCCTTGCATGGCAGCGCCGGGCCGTGGTCCACAGAGCGGGCAACGATTACCGCAGCGTCATCTGCCGGGCGAAGCAAAGACAGTAATTGCCGGTAATAACGGGGGCTTGGCAGCCCCAGATCAAAGCGCCCCCAACACAGTTGATGATCGACAACCTGCCCCACGGGCGGGCGGGCCAATACCTGGCGTTTACCGCCCTTAAATTCCGGGTACCAAGGCTGACCGTGCAGGCTAGCCGCATGAAAAAACACATTGCTCAGCCAATGCAGTCGCTCGCGATCCTGGCCACTCACAGCGATATGACTGTGATAGACATAGGTCCCGGCATCTGCACACCACTGACGGCGACAGGACCAGGTGTCCGGCTGGCACTGCCTCGCATTTATTGCCCTCGCCATACTCAAGAGTCGCTCAGCAGAGGCCTCGGCTTCTGCCACGGCCTGCTCAACCGTTATTTCATTGGCTTGTTTGGCAGCCACGTTTAATCCCATTGATACGAAATTTCCAGGCCGTAGTGACGCGGCGGCAACTGCGCCTTCGTGGTTGTGCCAAGATTGTCACCCAGTGCCACCCCGCCGCCAAAAAACAGCGAGTCTTTCAGGTTGTTCACGTACATCGCCACACGCAGCTTCTCGTCGGGCAGCCAGGTCAGGCGTGCGTTATACAACTCCTGCCCGCCCAATGTCGCGCCATCGTAGAGATTGGCCTTGGCATCCAGGCCGACAAAAATTTCCGAGCGGTAAGAGTAATGCAAGCGCGGAATGAACGCGCCAAAGCGCGTTTGCCAATGGTATTGCACGGCGAGCGAGCGGGTGTTTTTTGGCACCACCGCAAAGGGCTCGGCACTGCGATCAAAGCTGGAGCCATCCGCCAAAAATACCGTGTAATCCCGATAATAGGCATCGGTATAGCCGGCGTTGGCATTGACCTGTAGCCCTTCGTAGAGCCAGGTTGCCTCCAATTCGGCGCCCTGCACTACGGCAGAACCCGCGTTATCCAAAAACAGGATGACATCGGTCGGCCCACCGGGGCCCGTCTCGGCCTGCTGAACTTGGATTTGGTCGTAGCTCATATGGTAGATCGCACCATTGAGACGCAAACTCGAATCGAGGGCATCGAGCTTAAACCCGATCTCACTGTTCTCCACCACCTCTGGCTCGAACTCATTGAGGCGTCGCCCCCGCAGACCAATACCGCCCGATTTATAGCCCTCGCTGACGGTCACATAGGTCATCAAACTATTGAGGCCGATCGCCGCGATGTCCGCCTCCTCCCAGATATAGCTCACCGTCAACGCTGGCGAAACCTGGTCAAAGGACAGCTCTGACGACGTCGACACCGGCGCGAGAAACGGAATGGGTTGTGCAAAGTCGATATTGTCAAAATACGCTCTGGGCACTGGGTTATAGATGCCGCCCTGAGCATGAATAAGCCCCTCACGCAGCCCAAAGGCATTGAAATCGGCGTTGTATAAAGCAATCTCCCGCTGTTTATCATCTTCGGTGTAACGCACACCCAGCGTTAGTTGCAGATGGGACGTAAGATCGTAACTACCCTGTACAAACAGCGCACGTGTTTCATTGTCGATATAGCTTAAATTGACCGACGCTGACAGCAGCGGCAGCACAAGGTTATTGGCAGCCGCCGACAGTAAATCGACCCCAGGCAGCGCAACGCCTGCGGTACTACTCAGCAGAAATTCCGGGGGAATACCCAGAACCCCGTTGGCGCCAATAATTTGTGGGTAGGGAAAACCATCGATGCGCTCTGCAGAGTAGAAGGCGCCAAACGTCAGGTCGAGCTTGTCCTCGAAAAATCGCCCGTTGAATTTCAGCTCCTGACTGAGTTGGTAACGCGTTTCTTGATCCGGGTCGACGCCGGAGGCCGTCAAGGCTTTTAATGCCAAACGCTCACCATTGTGCACGAGGCTAAAGTCACTGCCGTCAACGTCCTCCTGCTTACCCAAGCCATATTGACGGCTGAAGGCGGTGATCGACTCAAGGTCAAGCGGCCCCATATGCCAATTCAGCTTTATCGCGTGAAGCTGTGATTGCTGGCGATAAAAACTGGCTTCGGTGTTGATCGCCACCTTGCGCTGCTCTGCCAAGCCCTCCTGCTGCTGACATCGCTGGGCGTAATTATCAGGCTGCTGGGGAACAAAGAATGTGGCCGCCGCCGCTTGCGCATTGATTACTTCGCAATTGTTCGCCTGCCCTTTCTCATCCTGCGAGCTCCAGAATGAGAAGACATCGAGTCGCAGGTTCTCGGTAAGGTCCCACAATAGCCGCGCAGACACCGCTTGCCGGTCCTCATCGCCAAAGCGTGTGCCATCGACAATATTCTTAACGTAGCCATCCAGGCGCCGCACAGTACCACTGAGCCTCAGGCCCATTTGATTTTCGATCAATGGCAAATTAACGCTGGCCTTAATATCCTGACGGCCGTGAGAACCGGCAGTGACCGTGGCACTGCCGCTCACGCTACTAAAATTTGGCGCAACCGTGCTAACCAGCATCGCACCACCGGTATTGTTTTTACCAAACAGCGTGCCCTGTGGCCCGCGCAATACTTGGATGTTTTCAACATCAACCGCATCTAAGAGTTGAGAATCCTGACGGGCGATGAAAATACCATTCAAATACTGACCGACTCCTGGGTCGAGCTCAGGTGTTGAGGCGCGCTGGCCGATACCCCGCACAAAAATCGCTTGGCTCTTGGTCGCCGTCGGCGCTATCTGCAAATTCGGCACGATGTTCTTAACATCCGCCAGCGATGTGATGCCGGCATCCTCCAGCGCCGATGCCCCGATCGCCGAAACAGAAATCGGCGTGTCCTGCAGACTCTCCTCCCGGCGCCTGGCCGTGACGACCACCTCCTCTAACTGCGCGTAAGCGGGTGCACTGAAAATCGGTAATACCGTGACGATACTGCCAAAACAAAGCGGCAGCAGGCCGCTACCCAACATAACCCTATTCACTGCGATACAACCTCTATTATTGTTATGTAATCACCGCGCATTGATACCAGCGAGTGAGCCATAGAGCTTACGCGAGGGAAAACAGGATGTTGACGCTATGTCACAAATACTGCGCTGCAGTGCAATTACATAAACTGCTTACATGACAAGGGGCAGGCGTGGCGGGACGTAAAAAAAGAGCCCCGGAAGCAGGGTAAGCAACCGGGGCCAATACGGAGAGAGGTCGCGACGGGATAAGAACGTCAGAGAGAGGGGGGAGACACCATCCCGCCGCGACACAACTAAACGATAATCATTATCATTGAGGTTTGCAAGCGTTTTTCTTGCTCTTTACTCGATTTCTATTAATACCTCACCCGGAGTGACGCGATCTCCCTTGCTAACGTGGATATCACGAACTGTGCCATCAATCGGCGCCTGCACTTCCGCTTCCATTTTCATCGCCTCAGTGACTAGCACTGGCTGGCCCGCCTTAACCACATCGCCCTGCGCCACTAATACATCGACGATATTGCCCGGCATATTCGTTGTAACATGCCCCGGCTGAGTTGCCTGCCGGCGTCCACTTCCCCCATCGCGCTGGTATTCGTTCAATGCCTCGAAAACCACTTCCTCTGGCATCCCGTCCAGCGTCATGTACAGGTGCCGTTTACCTTTACCCTTAATGCCGACGCCGGTAATCGCCACTTGATAACTTTCACCGTGCACATCTATCACAAACTCGGTGGGCACCGCATTTTCCGCGGCGGGGCGATCGGCCTCGGCTTCCGGCTCTAAAACCTCAGGCTGTAATGTGCCATCGCGACGCTGCTGGAGGTAGCTGCGGCCCAGACCCGGGAACATGGCGTAACTCAGTACATCCTCTTCACTGTCGGCCAGCTCGCCAATTTCTGCGCGCAATTTCTCCATTTCAGGCGGCAGCAAATCTGCGGGGCGAACATCGATCACCGCTTCACTGCCAATCGCCTTGGCTCGCAATTCTTCATTCACCGTTCCCAGCGCTGCGCCGTAGTGACCCTGCAAATAGCGCTTCACCTCATTGGTAATTGTGGTATAGGGCGCCTCTGCCAGAATATTCATCACCGCCTGGGTACCGACAATCTGCGAGGTGGGCGTTACCAGTGGCGGGAAGCCCAGGTCCTTGCGCACCCGGGGAATCTCCGCGAAGACTTCATCGATACGGTGCAAGGCACCCTGCTCTTTTAGCTGGTTCGCCAGGTTAGACATCATGCCGCCCGGCACTTGGTTTATCTGAACGCTGACATCCTCGCGAGTAAACTCACTCTCAAACTGCCGGTATTTCTTGCGCACGGCCCACAGTTTTTTGGCAACGCTTTGTAAAACTTCCAGATCCAGGCCCGAGTCGTAGGGCGTGTCTTTTAGGCCTGCAACCATGGTTTCGGTCGCCGGGTGACTGGTGCCGTTGGCAAAGGCTGAGATAGCGGTATCGATAATATCCACGCCCGCCTCTACCGCCTTCAACTGACACAGCCCAGCCAAACCCGATGTCATATGCGAATGCAGGGCCAGCGGCAGATCAAACTCGGCCTTTAACGCCGCGACCAACTCACCGGTGGTACTCGGCGTCAGCAGGCCCGCCATATCTTTGATAGCCAGGGAATCTACGCCCATGTCCACCATCTTACGCGCCTGCTCGACGAACGTTTCCGTGTTGTGCACGGGGCTGGTGGTGTAGCAAATGGTACCCTGAGCATGTTTGCCGGCGGCCTTCACGGCGGCGATCGCCGTCTGCAAATTACGCACATCGTTCATCGCATCGAATATCCGGAAGATATCCATGCCATTGTCTGCCGCCTTGGCAATAAAGGCCTCGACGACATCGTCAGCGTAGTGGCGATAACCCAGCAGGTTCTGGCCACGCAGCAACATTTGCAGCTGGCTATTGGGCAGCGCCTCACGCAACTTGCGCAGTCGCTCCCAGGGGTCCTCTTTCAAAAAACGCACGCAGGCATCAAAGGTTGCGCCGCCCCATACCTCTAGGGACCAATAGTCCAGGGCGTCCAGTTCGGCGCACACCGGCAACATGTCCTCGGTGCGCAGCCGCGTGGCAATAAGCGATTGATGGCCGTCTCGCAGGGCGACATCGGTAATTTTAATCGGCGTAGTCATAGTGCCTTCCTTTCCTGTGTGCACATCGTGGCCGCTAAGCGGCTGCAATCATTATTGGGTTTACAGTCCTGCGTGAGCAGCGATCGCCGCCGCTACCGCCAGGGCAAGCTCTTCGGGCCGACTCTTATCGGAGTACTCGATCAGTTCGGGATGACTATCAACAAAACTGGTGTCGAAATGCGCGGCGCGAAAGTCCGCGTGCTTGAGTATTTGCTGGTAGTAAGGCGCGGTAGTTCGTACGCCCTGAACACGCATATCATTCAACGCCCGCGCGCCGCGGTTGAGCGTTTCTTCCCAGGTCAGTCCCCAAACCACCAGTTTCAGGCACATCGAGTCAAAATACGGCGGTATGCTGTAGCCGGTATATATCGCGGTGTCGGTGCGCACGCCCGGGCCACCGGGAGCGTAGTAGCGGCTGATTTTGCCGAAGCTGGGCAAAAAACCGTTCTTGGGGTCTTCGGCGTTCACGCGGAACTGCAGCGCGTAGCCGCGATAGCTAATATCCTCTTGCCGATACCCAAGCGGCAGGCCGGAGGCGATGCGGATTTGCTCGCGCACAATATCAACCCCGGTAATTTGCTCGGTGATGGTGTGCTCCACCTGAACGCGGGTATTCATTTCCATAAAATAAATTTGATTATCCGCGAGCAAAAACTCTACAGTGCCGGCATTTTCATAGCCCACAGCCTCTGCCGCGCGCACCGCTAAGTCGCCGATATAAGCGCGCTGCTCCGGCGTGAGCTGCGGCGATGGCGCAATTTCAATCAACTTTTGATTGCGGCGCTGTATCGAACAATCACGCTCATACAGGTGGATAACATTGCCCTGTGAGTCGGCCAAAATCTGCGCCTCAATATGGCGCGGGTTGACAATACACTTCTCCAAAAATACATCAGCGCGACCGAAAGCCTTGGTGGCCTCTGAGACCACGCGACTAAACTGACGTCGCAGGTCTGCTTCGCTGTCGCAGCGGCGAATACCGCGGCCGCCACCACCCGAGGTGGCTTTCAACATCACCGGATAGCCGATGCCTGCAGCGACCGTCACCGCTTCCTCGACATCGGCAAGGTTGTCTTCAGTGCCCGGTGTCACCGGCACACCCGCCGCCACCATCGCCCGGCGAGCCTCGGTTTTATCGCCCATGCGACGGATAACCTCTGCACTGGGGCCAATAAAGGTAATGCCGCGCTGAGCACAGATTTCCGCCAATTCGGCATTCTCGGAAAGAAAGCCGTAGCCGGGGTGCAAACCGTCGCAGCCCGTTTCCACCGCCAGCGCCACCAGCTTGCGAGGATTCAGATACCCCTCCAGGGGGTCTGCGCCCACGTTGTAAGCCTCGTCGGCGCGCTTAACATGCAGGGAAAAGCGATCGGGTTCGGTGTAGATGGCCGCTGAGCGAATACCCATCTCGGCACAGGCGCGAACAATGCGAACCGCAATCTCACCACGGTTGGCAATTAGGATTTTTTTCAGCATAGCGACTGGTTTCCTAAACCGGTATCAAATACGCGATCCACCCTAGCGGAAAATATTCCCCATAAGAAATTAATATTTATTTGCCTATATATAAGCAATAACTTATAAAACGAGTAAATTTTGCAGGAGACGGGGATGCAAACCAGCTACTTACAACGGCTTACTCTGCGTCAAGTTGATGTTTTTCTGGCAGTTTGCCAGCACATGAGCTACTCGCGCGCCGCCGAAGAGCTGTCGCTCACGCAACCCGCCGTCAGCGCGCAAATACGCAGCCTGGAGGAATTAATCCGCCAGCCGCTGTTCGACTACGTTGGCCGCCGACTCTACCTGACATCGGCAGGCAAGCTGTTACAGCGGGCGGCCCGCGACCTGCAGCAGCGGCTGGTAAATTTAGAGATAGAACTTACCGAGCTACACGGCAAGTTACAGGGCAGCTTGAATATTATTATTGAGTCGAGCGCCGAGGCCCTGATTCCCGCTTACATCAACCGATTCTGCCAGCAGCACCCAGATGCGGAGGTGAGCCTGCATGTCGACAACCACCAGCACCTGATAAAACGCCTACACGACAATATGCATGACCTCGCGATAATGACTCGCGTCCCCAGCGACCAGGGCTTGCAGTACACTCCCTTCGCCGAACATCAACTGCTGGCAATGGCTGCCAAACACCACCCCCTGGCCGGTGCCGGGGCGCTTAGCCTGCATGAATTTCTGGAAAACCGCCTGCTACTGCGCGAACCCGGCTCAGGCAGCAGGCAAGTACTTGAGGACTACTGCCAGCAGCAAAGCTGCGTGATTCGCCGCACCCGCGTGCTGGGCAGCAACCAGGCAATACGCCACGCTCTTGTCGACTCCGAGGATTGCGCCGTGCTGCCAGCCAGCGTGGCCGAACAAGGAATCAGCGACGGTAGTCTGGTTGCATTGCAGGTGGAGGGTTTTCCCATTAAGCGCTCCTGGTGCAGCGCCTATCAACGCGGCAAGCGCCTCAGCCCGCTGGCGAGCGCCTTTCTCGATGCGCTACACGGGCCCGCTTAATGCTCTCCCAAGTACACATTCACGCGGGAAAACTCCTCGGACTCCGCCAGATCGGGAATTGTGGTCGCGCGCTGAAATTGCAGGTGGCGATAGCCGGGAAAGGAAAAATCCTTCACCCGGGAGTCCGCCACCAACACCGTGTTGGCACGCGTCAGAAACTCGCCTAACAGCGGGAAATTGGCGCGATCATAGAGCACGTCGGCAACCAAAATCACATCGTACGATTCACTGTCAGCAAAGAAATCTGCGCTGTAGGCGAGGTTCACGGCATTGGCCTCGGCATTGAGTTTACTCAC
>NZ_CAXGPO010000046.1:0-22817 GCF_964011655.1 uncultured Spongiibacter sp.
CATTTTCATTAACTTTAGAATCCTGAACACAACGACACCACACAGGTTCCAGCAACATGTACGTTTGTCTCTGCAAAGGCATTACCGATACACAAATTCGAGAAGCGATGGACAATGGCGCCAGCAGCTTCCGTGAATTGCGCCGTGAACTTGACCTCGCCAGCCAGTGCGGAAAGTGCGGCTCCCTGGCTCGCAGTGTCTTTGACGCCCATCTCAGCAACTATGACGAATCCCTCTGTTACGCCGTTGCCTAAGCCGAAAAGCAATTGAGAACGATTGGCTTTACCCTTCTAACATACCATTTAAAATCAACAACTTAGCTTGACTCACCCCCATAGCGCGTCCACACTATTGGCTATTCATACGCCACGTTAATTAAGGACACAGCAATGAAAGGTGACGCTCAGGTTATCGCCCATCTCAATAAGGCACTTGGCAACGAACTGGTCGCCATCAACCAGTATTTTCTGCATGCGCGCATGTACGAGGACTGGGGCCTGAAAGAGCTCGGCGAGCACGAATACCATGAATCCATCGACGAAATGAAACACGCTGACAAGCTGATCAAGCGTATTTTATTTTTGGAAGGCATTCCCAACCTGCAAGACCTTGGCAAACTGATGATCGGCGAAAATACCAAGGAAATGCTCGAGTGCGACCTCAGCCTGGAGCTGAAAGCCGTACCGGATCTGAAAGAAGGCATTAAGTATTGCGAATCAGTTGGAGACTTCGGTAGCCGGGAGCTGCTTGAGGAAATTTTGGAGTCTGAGGAAGAGCATATCGACTGGCTGGAAACTCAGCTGGGCCTTATCGAGAAAGTAGGCATCCAAAACTACCAGCAATCCGTTATGGGCGGCCTTGGCGACTCATAAGCCGCCACCGCAAAGAAAGAAGGGCCCGCTCCTTATTGGAGTGGGCTTTTTTTTTGCGTGTTAGCTCTTCGGCTTCACCGGCGACACATGCATGCTGATCTCAGCGGTGAAGACGACCGTGCCATCTTCTTCCTTTACCTCAACCTGCACCGGCACTTCGCCTTTTTCACCCACTTCTATCTCCCTCATGCTCGCATAGCCGCGCAACACCCCTTTAGCAGGCTTTAAATAACGCACCGTCATTCCGGCGGGGATCCAACGCATACCTTTGGGCATTGATACTTCGGCAGTCATTCCGCCAACGACCTCGGCCAGGTTACAAAGCGCGATCGCATGAACCGTACCAATGTGATTGTGAATAGAGCGACGCTCACGAATACGCACAACGCCATAGCCAACACCCAACTCTTCAAAACGCGGAGAGATCGTAGAGAAGTAAGGCGCTTTTAAGCATATCGCCTTAGAGAAAGCCAGCTTGCCACCGGGGTACGCTGACAACTTACGCCACATTTTCAATACAGAATTCATAACACTACCTCCAGAACAAGGTCGTCAGACTAGCACCGCCCCCGCGTCAGGCCATTGACCCCAAATTCTGGATGCGGCGAATTTACAGCCATAGAAACCTCCCCGCGGCCACCTTCGCGGCATCATCACAATCAGGCCAAATAATAACTACAATGCAGTTGATAATTAATCTCATTATGAAGTAGAGTTACACCCTCTCGTGCAGCAAGGCAAAATAGTTGCGCACCTCTTTTCCAACCATGAGATAACTTGAGCAGACAATATGAGTAAACGCACACTGATTTCAGCGACGATAGCTGCTTCTGTAGCAACCCTTGCCGCATGCGGTGGTGGTGGCGGCGGCGGAAATGGCGGCGGCAACGGCAACTCAGGTCAGCCCAATATCCCAGAGACGTACAGCTTCGAAAGCAAGATCACTGCTGGCGCAAGCGCGGTAAGCTACACCGGGCAAACGGCTCGCCAGCTGTTGATTGCGGACCTTGTTATTGCCTTAAACGCTCTGCAGGACAACCCCGGTGCAACGCCCGCCTCAGTTGAGAACGACCTGGATTTCTACATCGGTGGCAATGTTGATTCCACTAACTACAGCTACAGCATCAGCGGCCAAACCTTAATTCCCGGGCCGACCTACGGCGACATTTCCACCGGCAAAAACCTCGACGGCAAGATTGCCGGCGGCAATGGCACCGGCGGCGGTGAAACCAGCAAATTAATTGGTAACGAGTTTTTTGGCTGGGGTGAATTGAGCAGCAACGCCCTGCCCATCGACCTGGTCGACCTATTTATCGAGCGCGTTGCCAATGAGGCGACTGATGGCGTTGATCCACAAATTGCCACTACAGGCGGTAACGCCAATATTGGCGCCGTCACCGTCGACTCAGAGGGCCGCGACTACCGCCAGCTGATCCAGAAATTCCTGCTGGGTGCAGTCACCTTCTCTCAAGGCACTAACGACTACCTTAAAACCGACTTTTCTGACGACGACAATCACCTTCAGGACGGCAGCAAACCCTACACGTTTGCCGAGCACAAGTGGGACGAGGCCTTTGGCTACTTCGGTGCAGCGCGGGACTACAACAGCTACAGCGACGCCGACATTGCCGGCGATGCGTTCTTCAAAGACAGCAACGACGATGGCAGCATCGACTTACGCAGTGAGGTGAACCTCGCCAATTCAACAAACTGTGCCAAGCGCGATAAGGGAAGCCAGACTGGCACCGATTTCACGAAAACCGTGTTTGACGCCTTCAAAGCGGGCCGCTTTATCCTGAACGAAGCAGTGACAAACGGCGGCCTCAGCGCTGATGAATTGAGCGAACTGAATACGCAAATTGAAATCGCGGCAAAAACCTGGGAAAAATGCATCGCCGCCACGGTGGTTCACTACGTGAACGATGTTCTTGGCGATATGGATAACTTCGGCAACGGTGTTTTCGCAGACCGAGACAACTTCCTTGATCTCGCCAAGCACTGGAGCGAAATGAAAGGCTTTGCGTTGGGCTTGCAGTTCAGCCCCTACTCCCCTTTCCGCGATGGCAGCGTCTCGGGCGCCAACCTTCAGAGCCTCAAGGACTTGCTCGAAAAAATGGGTGATGCACCCGTGTTAGCCGACGGCTCACAAAATGGCAACGCGCCAACCGGCACTGCTCAGCAAGCCATTGATGCCTACCGTCAAGACTTGCTGTCTATTCGTAGTACGCTGCAAACCGCTTACGAGTTCGAAAGCACGGACGTCGAAAACTGGTAATGGCGAGCTAACGTAAATAAGCACATCTGATAAAGGCGCTCTATGCGCCTTTTGTTCGTTTAGACGAGATTCTTTATGAAAGCCCTTGTGAACTCCCGATCAAAAACCATTGCGAGCGTGTTCGCACTGTCACTGTCGCTAACCGCCTGCGTCGACGACAGTGGTGGTAACAGCACTAAGGTCAACGCCGATAATTTTGACTTCGTGCGTATGCTGGCCAACTACGCCGACAACATTATCATCCCCAATTACCAAGACGCGGCGCAGCAAAGTGCTCAACTCGGTGACACAAACGGCGCCATTGCGGAATACTGCAGCGCAATCGATACCGCTCAAGAAAGTGCCGCGCTCACCAATGCACAGCTGCAGTGGCAAGAGACGATGGATGCCTGGCAGCTTACCGAGCTCCACCAGCTCGGCCCCGCCACAGACAACAACAGTGCACTGCGCAACCGCGTGCTATCTTTTTCCAGAGGCAACCCTCTCAGCAGCTGCGGCGTAGACCAGGCCACCGTACTGGCCTCTACTGACAGCAGCTTTGATCTTGCGAGCCGCCCGACCAACCAACGCGGCCTGGGCGCAGTGGAATATCTGCTGTTTGAAGATGACCTAAACCACACCTGCCCAAGCCAAATTCAAGAAACCGCTGACTGGAACCAACGCCCAGAAGTCGAGCGCAAGACGCTGCGCTGTAACTACGCCCTGCTGTTGGCCGAAGACGTAAGCAATGCCGCAAGTAGCATCGCTGAGGCCTGGGCCACGTCGTCTGGCAACTACCGCTCCACATTCGTTAACCCCGCCAATGCGGGCAGCAACACTAAAGCACTTTCAGACGCATTGTTCTATCTCGACACAGAAACCAAGGATGCCAAGCTGGGTATTCCACTGGGCATTAGCGCCAGCTGCAGTCAGCCGGCCTGCCCCGAAGTGGCCGAATCGCCCTACGCCGAGCACAGCCTCCGCAATATCGAAAGCAACCTCAATGCCTTTATCACGCTGATTAATGGCGGCAGTGGCTTGGGCTTTGATGACATTATTAATCAGGCTGGCGTGAGCACCGTCACGGAACTCTTGCTGGATAATACCGCGGCGGCGCTGGCGGAAATCGACGCGATATCTGTTTCGCTCTCAGAGCAGGCTAGCGGCATCACCAGCTCGGCGGATGAGTCAGCCTGCGCAACGGCCGCAGATAACCCTGACGGCGCCCGAGACATTCCCGCCTGCAATGTTTACGGCTACATACGCCGTATTACAGACACCCTGAAAGTAGGATTTGTTGCCGCGGTAGACGTCGATTTACCCGATCGCGCCCAATCGGACAATGACTGAGACAACCTCCATGAAACTACATTACGTACTCATCGCCGCCGCGCTTTCTCCAGCAGCTGTGGCGGAAAGCCAACGCCAACCTGAAGAAGTTCTGGTAACCGGCGGGCGAAATGCCATATCAAACCTTGCGGGCTCTGCACAGATTATCGACGAAGAGATGCTTGAACAGTTCGATTACTCGGATTTGAATCAAGTCATGTCTGCACTGCCCGGCGTGTATATTCGCGAAGAAGACGGTTACGGTCTTCGCCCGAATATCGGCATACGCGGGGCCACGTCCGAGCGCAGCCAAAAAATCACCATCATGGAAGACGGCGTACTGATCACGCCCGCGCCCTACAGTGCACCCGCGGCGTACTATATTCCCAATATCAGCCGCATGAGCGCTGTAGAAGTTGTGAAAGGCCCATCGGCGATTTACCACGGCCCGCATACCGTGGGCGGCGCGATTAACTTTGCGACCCGCGCTATCGCCATCGACCCAGAGAGAGAAGTCGATGTCACCTTCGGCAGCGACAACTACCAAAAATACCAACTTTATAGCAGCGAAACGCTGACAACCGCCGACGGTAGTGAACTGGGCTATGCCATCGATGCGCTGCGCTTTAGTGGTGACGGCTTTAAAGAGCTAGATGGTGGCGGTGATACCGGGTTCGTGCGCAACGACATCAATCTCAAATTCAGTCTTCGCCCTGCTTCAGCACAAAACCAGCTGTTCACCCTCAAACTGGGTTTCGCCGATGAGGAAGCAGATGAAACCTACCTGGGCCTAACCACCGAAGACTTTAACGACGATCCCTACCGGCGTTACCGCGCCAGTCAACTTGACCGGTTTACCTCCGAACATAGCCAGATTCATTTAAGCCACGCCTTCGAAGTTTCGGAGAATGTGCAACTCAACAGTGCGGTTTACTGGAACCAGTTCGACCGCAGCTGGAACAAACTTGATGGCTTTATCGACGGCGTAGCTATTCGCGATGTCCTGAACTTCCCGGATGTGTTTACCCGTGAACTCGGCATTCTGCGCGGTGAAATCAACTCGGATGGCAGCGACAGCGACATGCTCGACGTGACCAATAATGCCCGCGAGTACGGCTCAATGGGTATTCAGTCCTCCGTTACATACCGCACTAGCTGGGGCGAAGCCGAACACGAAATCCAGACTGGGCTGCGCATGCACCACGACTACGTGGAAAGGGACCACAGTATTCGCGGATACCTGATGACCGATGGCAACATGGTTAATGACGGGCAACAGCGTGGCAGCAAGGTTCGTAACGAAGCGAGCACCGATGCCATTGCCTTGTATGTCGTTGACACCATCCAATGGCGAGACCTTCGCTTTACCCTGGGTTTCCGTCACGAGAATATCCGCGGGGACAACGAAGACTTCCTAACCGGTACCGACAACGACAAGTCGCAGTCCATTACCCTGCCTGGCGCCGGTGTATTCTGGCAGCTCAATGAGCAGCTCGGCCTGCTTGTTGGCATTAACCGCGGATTTTCCCCCGCCGCTCCCAGTGCCGGCAGCAATGTAGACCCCGAAGAGAGCACCAACCTGGAATACGGGCTGCGCTTCGAGCAAGACAATTTGCAACTGGAAGCGATTGGCTTTTTCAGCGACTACGAAAACCTGCTGGGTCGCTGTCGCGTCAGTGATCCCGGCTGCACACCCGGCGAAGAATTCAACGGCGACAATGTTGAAATTGCCGGTCTCGAACTAACCGGCCGATGGGATATGCAACTTGCTGCGGGTCTCAACGGCGCCATCGGGTTTTCATACACCTATACCGAGAGCGCATTCCAAACCGACTTCAGCAGCAGCTTCTCCCAGTGGGGCGACGTTGAAGCGGGTGACGAACTGCCATATCTACCCAAACACGTAGGCCAATTACAGTTCGCTGTGCGCGGTTCCAGCTGGGAAGCCAGTACCGCCATTAGTCACCAAAGCGAAATGCGAGATCAGGCTGGCGATGAGTCGCTTTCGCAGGTACGCCACACCGACGCGTATACCACCGTGGACAGCTCTGTCAGCTGGTTCCTCGACGAGCACTGGACGCTACAAGTGAGCGTCGACAACGTATTGGATGAAGAAGCCGTCGTTTCCCTGCGTCCCTTCGGCGCCCGCCCCAATAAGCCTAGAACGGCGCGATTGCGCGTGAAGTACCAATTCTAGGCCAATAATTGTGGAGAGCGTTCTGGATGCCTTTTTGTCGCCGCTATCGATTACCCTCGATCCCGGCCGGCGACTATTTTGGCTCTTTCTTCTCTCCTCGCTGGTGCTGGCCTCCATCACCGTTGCCGTGCAACAGCGCCGCTTTGACCTGAGAGAGCAACTCCGCTCACTGGGCAATCGGCGCTACTGGTTTAATCGCTCGACAGCGACTGACGGAGGCCTGCTGTTTCTCAACAGCCTGATCCGAGGCAGCCTGCTTATTCCATTGCTCGGCAGTCACTTGGCAGGCACCATCTTGGTTGGCAGTTGGCTGCAAAGCCAGTTCGGGGACGCCCCCTCGCTCAACCTTGCCCCGGCGCTGATCGCCATCACGTACACCGTGGTGTTTTTCATCACCGAGGACTTTAGTCGCTTTGCCCTGCATACCGTCATGCATAAATTCCCGGTGCTGTGGCATTTTCACCGCACGCATCACAGCGCCACAACACTTACGCCATTAACGGTGCACCGTGTACACCCCGTTGAAATGGCACTGTATTACCTGCGCGGCCTGGTCGTTTTTAGCGTGATTAGCGGTAGCTTCGTCTACCTGTTTCGCGGCCAGGTATCGGGCGTCGCGATTCTCGGCGTCGATTGTCTTGGCTTTTTATTTAACGCCCTCGGCGCAAACCTTCGGCATTCACATATTTTCTTGAGCTTTGGCCGACTGGAACGCTGGTTCATCAGCCCCGCTCAGCATCAAATCCATCACTCCAGTGCCGTTGAACATCAAGACAGGAATTTCGGTACCTGCCTGGCGATATGGGATCGCCTTTTGAATAGCTGGACGCCAGCGGGCAAGCGGCGCAATTTCACCTTTGGCCTTACTGAGCAGGCCCGCTCCGAAGCCATAAAAAACCCGGCGCTAGGGCCGGGTTTTCAAGAGGCGTACTTGCAAGCCAAAAGGAGTTAACCTTCCGCGGCCTCGCCAGCCGAGGTTTCTTTCAGCAGGGTTTGCAGCTCACCGCTCTCATACATTTCGCAAATAATGTCGCAGCCGCCAATCAGCTCGCCCTTAACCCACAGCTGGGGGAAGGTCGGCCAGTTAGCATACTCAGGCAGTTTTGCGCGAATATCGGGGTTAGACAAAATATCCACAAAGGCGAATCGCTCGCCACAACCCATCAATGCCTGAGAGGCGCGTGCAGAGAAGCCACACTGAGGCTGATTGGGTGACCCCTTCATATAGATAATGATGGGGTTGTTTTCGATTTGCTGTTTAATTGCGTCGATCGTATCCATTGAGTACCTGCCGTATCGGCGTCCGGCAAACCGATGAGTAAAAGCCCGGACCATTTCAGAGCGCTATTCTAACAATTCCCGGCGCGAAAAGTCATGCCTGCCCCCAGCCACCCCCGCCGGGCGTGGCAATGCGCAAGCGGTCACCGGGCTTTGCCAGCGCACTTACTTTTGCTGGTAAGCGCTCGCCATTCAGGCTGTTTTCCCCGCAGCGACCCGCGTCACCCCCTTGCAAGCCCCAGGGCGCGACATAGCGACGCTCGGTAAGCAAGGTAAAGCGCGCGGTCGCCAGGAATTCAAACTCGCGCACCAGGCCGTCGCCTCCGCAATGCCGCCCGCCGCCACCGCTGCCGCGGCGCACGCTGTATTGGCGAATGCGCAACGGGTAGTGCATTTCCAGGCTCTCCACCGGGGTGTTCAACGTATTGGTCATATGGCACTGCACACCACTCAGCCCAGCGCCCTCGGCATGACCGCCGCTCCCCCCCGCCAGGGTTTCATAGTAGTGCCAGGGCTCGCCCTCTAACGAGCCCATCGCCACATTGTTCATGCTGCCGTGCGCCGCGGCGGGAATACGCTCCGGCAAAGCCTGCGCGAGCGCGCCCAATACCGCGTCGCACGCGCGCATAGAGGTTTCCACATTGCCCGCCGCCACGGCCGCCGGCCGCCGTGCATTCAGCAGGCAACCTTCGGGAACACGAAGACGAATGGGACGGAACAAGCCCGCGCATACCGGCGCCTCATTGGGCATCAGACATCGAAACGCGTAATACACCGCCGCCGCAGCCACCGACCGCGGACAGTTAATATTGCCCGGCACTTGTTCAGCGGTGCCGGTGAAGTCCACCGTCGCCCGGCCGCCCCCCAGGGACAACAACACTTCAATCGTCAGGTTTTTCTGACCAAAGCCATCATCGTCCATAAGGTCTCGAAAACGGTACTCCCCAGCCGGTAATTCGGTTAAGCGGGAGGTCGCCAACTGCTCGGCATACGCCTGTAACTGGGTAACGGCCGCAGGAAACGGCAGCGGCAACGCCTCGACAACCTCGGCTAAGCGCGTCAGGCCACAGCGGTTCGCGCTAAGCTGGGCGACAAAGTCGCCGTGCTCACCCTCGCCAAACCATTCGTCCAGCAGGTGTCGCTGAACAACACCATCTCGCTGCAATAGCGTGGGCGGGATCACAACGCCCTCTTCATCTAAGCTTTTTGACAGGGGCATCGAGCCCGGCGTCGAGCCGCCAATATCCGCGTGGTGGGCGCGGTTCACAACAAATGCCAGCAACTCGCCGTGCAAAAAATACGGCGCAATGACCGTGACATCGGGCAGGTGGGTACCGCCAAGAAACGGGTCATTCAGCACCAACATATCGCCTTCTGACCAGTCGCAGGCGCCGACAATATCAGCCATCGCATAGGCCATACTGCCGAGGTGAACGGGAATATGCGCAGCTTGTGCACACAGCGCGCCACCGGCATCAAAGATGGCACAGGAAAAATCGAGCCGGTCTTTAATATTGGGTGAAAAAGCCGCCCGCTGCAGTACCGCCCCCATTTCCTCGCATACCGCTTCCAGGCGGCTTACGAAGAGCCCGAGTTTCACTGGGTCGAGCTGGGCGGTGTGAGTCATACCATCATCCTGTTAGGGCTAGCAAAACACTATTATCCCCAAAGCCACCAACATTCGCCAAACGCACCTGAAACAAAAACGGCCCCGAAGGGCCGTTAAGTCGATTATGTGTCAGTCCATGACGACCTAGAAGTTATAACGCGCGCTAAAGCCAATGGTACGTGGCTGGTTGACGTGGTGACCAACGCGGGCATTGCCGCCGCGCTCGGTATCCAAGGACAGCTCAGCACGTTCATTGGTTGCATTGCGCACAAACAATGCGGTATCCCATTGATCGTTTCTCGCACCCAGGCGCAAGTTGACGATCTGATAACCACCCTGCTCGCGATCATACTCGTAGGTAGGCTGGGTCAAAGGACCACCCACATTGGCGTACAGGCTGGCAACACCGCGCCCGCCGTTTTCCTGATCCGCAAGCTGGGTGTAGCGCGAACCGACGTTTTGATAGGTGGTGTTGAAGTAGCCTTCCCAGGTTTCGAATACCGGGAAGTAATAGGTAGCCGTCGCGGCAAGCTCAAAGCCCGGTGCCGTTGGCAACTCATTACCTTCGCGAATGCCGCCGACAATGCTCGTCACATTGGCGTTGTCGGTAGAGGTAACATCCGAATCGATCTCGGCGCGCACGTAGCTGGCCGACAGACCAAACTCGAAATTGCTCATCGGGCGCACGAAGAACTCAACTTCCACCCCGGTGCTGTGGGCCTCAGGCACGTTGTAAACGATCCGAGAGGAACAGGTACCCGCGTTTACGGTTGCCTGCAGATCTTTAATGTCGCTGTAGAATGCCGAGACATTAAAGGTACCCGCACCACCGAACAGGCGCATTTTACTGCCCACTTCATAGTTCGTCAGTGTTTCATCTTCAAAGTCATCGCGACCGCCAAAGGTGGCTTTATCGGCAGGTGAACACAGAGGTTCATTCAGCGGGTCGTTAATACCCCCCAAACGGAAGCCCTTCGACACCTGCGCATTGAGCATCACATCGTCATTCATGTCGTAGCGCAGCATCACCCGCGGCGACACACCATCCGACGACACATCACTCCTCTGTCCAAGCACGCTGGCGTTGTAGATACCATCAAAGTTCAGCGTACGCTTTTCCTCGTAGTCGAAGAAACGGGCGCCAACCACGATCATGGTTTTCTCGTTCAGGTCATAAGACACCTCGCCGAACACCGCGTACTGCTCCAGCTCGTAGGGAATGTCTGAATAGAACAGTTCATCAACCGCATTCGCGCCCAGGGTCTCGCCGGGGTCGGTGGAATCGGGCGCTGTGGTGCGCGCACTGGCGTCGTAACCGGCGACTTGCAGAGACTGGCCATAGCGACGCTCGATATCGCTATAGAAGATACCGGCCACCCATTGCACCGGGCCATTCAGGCCACTCAGGCGCAGCTCCTGGGTCAGCACCTCAGCTTCGGTTTCGTCATACAGCGGTGCATCGAGGGTATAAACCGCCTCGCTTTCACCGAAGGAGCCGCCAGTGATACTACCGTTCAGGGCCGTGGCATCGCGCAGCACCAACACATCGCGATCGGTATACGAGGACACCGACGTCAGCGTCATATCTTCAGTCAGATCAATGGTGGCGGTCAGGTCAACCAGCAAGAAGTCGTCCTCAAAGCTCTCTTCAAGCTGAGTAAACTGCTCGTAGTCCCCCAAACTTACCGGCGGGCGGCTGGTGGTGTAGGGGTTGGCCAACATATTGTAGTCGTCTTCGCGATTGAAGCCGTCCATGTCGATGCTCTGGAAAATAACCCGTGGCGTGATAACCACGCTGTCAGATGGCTGAAAGCGCAGTGCGATGCGACCACCGCTGCGGGTGCCTTCGTTAACATCGTCCTTGGTGCTTCCGTCGGGCTGCAAGGCATCGATGTAACCCGCGTATTGCTGAGCGTAACCCACGGCGCGGAGCGCCAAGGTGTCGCTAAGCGGAATATTAATATGCCCCTTAATATTACCGCCTTCACTGCCTTCATCGACGGTTTCACCGCCCACTTGCACAGAGCCGCTGAGCTCGTCACTGTTGGGCGCATTGCTGATATAACGCACCGTGCCCGACAGCGAGCCGGAGCCGAACAGTGTGCCCTGCGGCCCGCGCAGCACTTCCACACGATTGATGTCGTAAAAATCCAAGTCGGGCGTGAACAGCGACATCGAGATCACTGACTCGTCAAAGTAGACCCCAACCTGCTCTTTAACGCCGGGCTGATCGCGAACAATTTGCCCGGCAGAAATACCGCGAATAGAAACCTGGCTCTGACCCGGCCCCAGGTTTTGGATCGAAATACCGGCCACGTTTGTCGCCATCGACTCCAGATCCGTCGCCCCACTCTGCTTTAGTTTCCCTTCTGTCATCGCCGCAATAGAAAACGGCACATCCTGCAAGGTTTCCGACTGCTTCCGCGCGGTTACCAGCACCTCTTCCAGAACGTTGCCGTTGTCCTGGGCCGAAACGGCCACTGGCAACGCCAACATGGCAAGGGCAAGCTTTGATCGTTTGAACATACGCTTGTGTGTCATCTGTAGAAGTCTCCCCGACTACAATTATTATTGGCACCAAAAACACTGGCGCAGCATTTTGAGTCAATCTACTTATAGCAAACATCTCGGAGATTGCCGTATTGCACTTTTACGGCCCCCATGTTTTCAGCTAAAACATTAACAATAAATTTCCCCCCATCCAAGCCGCACCCGCTTCGCCCAAAACCACGGCTGACCAATCGCCCAGCGCCATTGACAAATTACCGCGGGCTATGGAATTTACAAAAGCTTCCTTATATGATTACTCCCTTAATTCTCGGGCAGCAGGCGCTGCCCTTTTGCGTTTTGGGGTTCGCTCAAATACCCCGCTAGAGGAGATACGCTGCAATGACATTGCCCGCACTGATGAATACTTACGGCCGCCTGCCTGTCAGCTTTGTGCGCGGTGAAGGTGTTCGCCTGTTCGATGAGCAGGGCAAGGGCTATATCGATGGCATCAGCGGCATTGGTGTCAATGCACTCGGCCATGCCCACCCCGGCGTTACACAAGCCATTACCGAACAAGCGGGCAAGCTGCTGCACACCTCCAACTTATACAATGTGCAGCGCCAACAGCAGCTGGCCGAATCTCTGCGCGATGCCAGCGGCATGGACAATGTATTTTTTGCCAACTCGGGGGCAGAAGCCAACGAAGCGGCCATTAAACTGGCGCGTATGCACGGCCACCAGCGCGGTATCGACATCCCCCATGTTGTGGTGATGGAGCAGGCCTTCCACGGCCGGACTCTGGCCACGCTTACCGCCTCCGGCAACCGCAAAATTCAGGCGGGCTTCGAGCCGCTGGTGCGCGGCTTTATCCGCGCGCCCTTCGGCGATATCGCGGCCCTGGAAAGCATTGCCAACAACAATGACAGCGTAGCCGCCGTGTTACTGGAGCCGATCCAGGGTGAAGGCGGCCTGCACGTATTACCGGAAGGTTTCCTGAAACAACTGCGCGAACTCTGCGACCGCAACAACTGGCTGCTGATGCTCGACGAAGTACAAACAGGCAATGGCCGGACCGGCAAATATTTCGCCTACCAACACGACGGCGTACTGCCCGATGTACTGGTGACGGCTAAAGGCCTTGGCAACGGCCTGCCTATTGGCGCCTGTCTGGCACACGGTAAAGCCGCGTCGCTGTTTCACCCCGGCAACCACGGCTCTACCTTCGGCGGCAACCCACTGGCCTGCGCGGCGGGACAAGTGGTCGTTGAAACAGTGAACACCGAAGAGATGCGCAACCACGTCAGCGACGTCGGTGACTACTTACAGGCTGGTCTGCGCGAGCGCTTAGCCGATGCCCAGCACGTTGTAGACGTGCGCGGCCGCGGCTTGATGGTGGGCGTTGAATTAAGCAGCCCCTGCGCAGGCCTTGTTAAACAAGCGCTCGACCAGGGCTTATTGATTAACGTTACTGCGGAACGGGTCGTGCGCCTGCTTCCCCCTCTTATTATTAGCCGGCAGGAAGTCGACGCGCTGCTCGACATCCTCTGTCCACTGATCCTTCAGTGGCCCGCCCAGTCCGATGCCGCGTAAGGCAGCAATCGATGCAGCAAAGGTAGCCACTTATGGCCTTGAGACACTTTTTAACCCTTAACGACCTCAGCCCCGCGGAACTCGACCACGTCATTGCGCGGGCAATAGAGCTGAAAGCCGAGCACCGCGAGCGCCGCCAGGGCGTTCAATTTCCCAACTACGTGCTGGGCATGATCTTTGAAAAAGCGTCTACCCGCACGCGCATTTCTTTCGAGGCGGGCATTGCCCAATTTGGCGGCCACGCCATCTTCCTGTCACCGCGCGATACGCAATTGGGACGCGGCGAGCCGACTGAAGACAGCGCGCGTGTGATCTCGTCAATGTGCGACATCGTGATGATTCGCACCTTCGAACACAGCATTATTGAAAAATTTGCCGAGTACTCGTCAGTGCCAGTCATCAACGCCCTGACTGATGACTACCACCCCTGCCAGCTCCTCGCCGACATTCAAACCTTTGTCGAGCACCGCGGCAGCATTAAAGGCAAACAAGTCACCTGGGTTGGCGATGGCAACAATATGTGCCAGTCCTATATCAATGCCGCAATCCAGTTCGACTTCAAGTTGAAGATCGCCTGCCCCGAGGGTTTTGACCCGCGCGCTGATCTGGTCGAGGCCGCTGGTGACCGCGTGGAAATCATCCGCGACCCTGCCGAAGCGGCAAAAGGCTCCGACCTGCTGGTTACCGATGTCTGGGCATCTATGGGCCAAGAAGAAGAAAAGGCCGAGCGCCGTCGCAAACTGGCGGGATACCAGATCAATGCCGAACTGATGTCCCACGCCAACCCCGACGCGCTGTATATGCACTGCCTCCCCGCCAAGCGCGGTGAGGAAATTAGCGCCGAGCTGATGGACAGCCCCGATACCGTGATCTGGGACGAAGCAGAAAACCGTCTGCACGCCCAGAAAGCACTGATGGAATTTTTGCTCACCCAGTAGATTGTTGCTTGCGGCGAGGCGTATCGGCCCGCCGCATAGCAAGCGAAGGAGCAGCCTTGCTAAAAATTCAGGACATTCACTGCCGCTACGACACCACCCCCGTCGTCAATGGCGTCAGCTTTCACGTCCACAACGGTGATATATGCAGTCTGCTAGGGCCTAGCGGCTGTGGCAAAACCACTATCCTGCGCGCGATTGCCGGCTTCCAGCCCCTTCACAAAGGGCAGATCCTGCTCAACGAGCAAACCCTCAGCCAACCCGGCATGCAGCTACCACCCGAGCAGCGCCACATCGGCATGGTATTTCAGGACTACGCCCTGTTCCCCCATTTGAATGTTATCGACAACATTCGTTTTGGCTTAAAAAAACTGCCGCATAAAGAGCAACAGCAGCGCGTCCGCCGACTGCTTTCCCTCGTTCGCCTGGACGGCGTGGAAAAACGCTACCCACACGAGTTATCCGGTGGCCAGCAACAGCGCATTGCACTGGCCCGCGCGCTGGCCCCCAACCCTCAGCTGTTGTTGATGGATGAGCCCTTTTCCAACCTCGACGCCGAACTGCGCAAGAAGCTCAGCCTGGAAGTCCGGGACATTTTAAAAGAGCTTGGCATTAGCGCTATTTTGGTCACCCACGACCAACACGAAGCCTTCGCCTTTAGCGATCAGGTCGGTCTGCTGCACGGCGGTCATCTGCAGCAGTGGGATACGCCCTTTAATCTCTATCACGAGCCGACCAACCGCATCGTTGCCGACTTTATCGGTGAAGGCTGCTTCCTGCCCGGGCTGATCGGCACCGAGTCCAACACGGTGAATACCGAGCTCGGCGCGCTCATTGGCAACCGCGCCTATCCCTGGCCTAGCGGCACCCCAGTGGACGTGTTGCTGCGCCCCGACGATATCGTATTGAGTGACTTCGGCGGCTTGCGAGCAACAGTAGAGCGTAAAGTCTTTTCAGGCAGCGCCACGGTCTACACCCTGCGCCTGCCCACCGGCAGCGTGGTAGAAGCCTTACTGCCCAGCCACCGCGACTTCCAACTCGGCGAAACGGTACAGATCAGCACCGAGCTGGAACACCTCATCGCCTTCGCCCAGGAAGGTGCAAATTTTGAGCACGCGCCCCGGCCTCATAGCGGCGCTGCATAAAAAATTTTTTGTTATAAACATTCCGTCTAGCGGCTGTGGCCGCAGCAATTTTAGTGGCCACTCAGCGCTAAAGCCCGCCCTGCGGGCACTTGCGAGCAAGGCAAATTTCACCCCCTGCTTACCCACACTTTATCCACAGCTCATTCACATCATATGGTGCTTGCACCCACCCGAAAACCGCATTATCTTGTATCCCGATTTCCAAAAAACCCCATATATGGGTGGCGGCGTCAACATTCACCTAGCATTGAATAACGCCTGAGATCAAGCTGTAGACAAAAAAAACCTCGCCCAAATACGGGCAAATAAGCCAAGCAGCGCCCCGCAAACATCCGTTTTTTTGCGGCATTAACACCAACAACACGCGATCAGCATAGCAAGGGCCCTAAATACCATGCAGACCACCCAAGATAGCAGCACCAGCAACGCGCCGGTTCCTCCTACCGCCCCCAAGCAAGACGAGCTCAGTGCCACCGCACCCGGGCAAATCCGCGTTATCAAACGCAATGGGTCAGTGGTGAGCTACACCGATGACAAAATCAGTGTCGCCATCACCAAAGCGTTTCTGGCTGTAGAGGGTGGCAATGCCGCGGCCTCGACCCGTATTCATGAAACCGTAGCCAAGCTGACGGATCAGGTTTCCGCCACCTTCAAGCGCCGCATGCCCACGGGTGGAACCATCCACATTGAAGAAATTCAAGATCAGGTCGAGCTGGCTCTGATGCGCAGCGGCGAGCACAAAATTGCTCGCGCCTACGTACTGTACCGCGCGGCCCGCGCCGAAGAGCGCGCCCAACAAAGTCCGGAAGTGGCCGAGAAAACCCACCCCAGCATTCGCGTTAAACACGCTGATGGCAGCGAAGTACCGCTGGACCTGGGTCGCCTGGAATTTATTGTGAATGAAGCCTGTGAAGGCCTCGAAGACGTCTCTGCCAATGCCGTGCTCGACGAAGCACTGAAGAGCCTGTTTGACGGCGTGTCCGAGAAAGAAATCAACACCTCGCTGGTCATCGCCGCCCGCGCCATGGTGGAAAAAGAGCACAACTACAGCCTGGTTACCGCCCGCCTGCTACTGGACAAACTCCGCGCCGAAGCGCTGAGCTTCCTCGGTGTGGCAGACAGCGCCACCCAGCACGACATGGCTGTTTACTACCCCAAGGCACTGCCGGTTTACATTGAAAAAGGCGTCGAGCTGGAACTGCTGTCGCCCGAGCTGCGCGACTACGACATGGCCGCCCTGGGCGCTGCCATCAAGCCCGAGCGCGACCACCAGTTCCAATACCTCGGTTTGCAAACCCTCTACGACCGCTACTTTATTCACAGCAATGAAGTGCGTATCGAGCTACCACAAATTTTCTTCATGCGCGTTGCCATGGGCCTGGCCATGCGTGAAGAGAATAAAACCGCGCGCGCGATCGAATTCTATGACCTGCTGAGCTCCTTCGACTACATGAGCTCCACCCCCACGCTTTTTAACGCCGGTACGCTGCGTCCTCAGCTCTCCAGCTGCTACCTGACCACCGTACCCGACGACCTGCACGGCATTTACGGCGCTATTCAAGACAACGCCATGCTGTCTAAATTCGCCGGCGGCCTGGGTAACGACTGGACGCCGGTACGCGGCCTGGGCGCTTACATTAAAGGCACCAACGGCAAGTCACAGGGCGTTGTCCCCTTCCTGAAAGTGGTCAACGACACCGCCGTTGCGGTTAACCAGGGCGGCAAGCGCAAAGGCGCCGTCTGCGCCTACCTGGAAACCTGGCACATGGATATCGAGGAATTCCTCGAGCTGCGCAAAAACACCGGTGACGATCGCCGCCGTACCCACGACATGAACACCGCCAACTGGATTCCCGACCTGTTCATGAAGCGCGTATTCGAAGACGGCGAATGGACACTGTTCTCACCGAACAATGTGCCCGATCTGCACGACCTCTACGGCAAGGCCTTCGAGGAGCGCTTCGAACAGTACGAAGAAATGACCCGCACCGGCGAGCTCAAGCTCTACAAGCGCGTTAAAGCCGCTGACCTGTGGCGCAAGATCCTGTCTATGCTGTTTGAAACAGGCCACCCCTGGATCACCTTCAAAGACCCCTGCAACCTGCGCAGCCCGCAGCAACACGCCGGTGTGGTGCACTCGTCTAACCTGTGTACCGAGATCACACTCAACACCAACAAAGACGAAATTGCCGTATGTAACCTTGGCTCGGTCAACCTTGCCCAACACATCATCGACGGCGAGCTGAACCTGGCCAAGCTGGAAAAAACCATCAAAACCGCTGTGCGCATGCTCGATAACGTTATCGACATCAACTACTACAGCGTACCGCAGGCCGAAAACTCAAACCTGAAGCACCGTCCTGTGGGCCTGGGTTTGATGGGCTTCCAGGACGCGCTGTACAAACAGCACATTGCCTACTCGTCAGACGCGGCAGTGGAGTTCGCCGACCGCTCAATGGAAGCGATCAGCTACTACGCCATCAAAGCCTCTAGCGACCTGGCCGTTGAGCGTGGCAGCTACCAGAGCTACGAAGGCTCACTGTGGAGCCGCGGCATTCTGCCCATCGACTCGCTGAAACTGTTGGTGGAAGAGCGCGGCAGCGACTACATCGAGGTCGACCACAGCCAGACTCTGGACTGGGACGGCCTGCGCGAAGTCGTTAAGCAACAAGGCATGCGTAACTCCAATGTGATGGCCATTGCCCCAACTGCCACCATTGCTAACATCACCGGTGTGTCGCAGTCGATCGAGCCGACCTACCAGAACCTCTACGTGAAATCGAACCTGTCAGGTGAATTCACCGTGGTGAACCCGCACCTGGTTAAAGACCTGAAAGCGCGCGGCCTGTGGGACGCCGTTATGGTTAACGACCTCAAGTACTACGAGGGCTCACTGCAGAAGATCGACCGCGTACCCGACGACCTGAAGGCCATGTACGCCACCGCCTTTGAGGTTGAGCCACGCTGGTTGGTGGACTCGGCAAGCCGCCGCCAGAAATGGCTGGACCAGGCCCAATCACTCAACCTGTACATAGCCGGTGCATCGGGCAAAAAGCTCGACATCACCTACCGCATGGCGTGGTTCCGTGGCCTCAAAACCACCTACTACCTCCGTGCATTGGCAGCCAGCTCTACCGAGAAATCCACGGTAAACCAAGGCTCCATGAACAAGGTATCGGCAAGCGCCGCCGCACCATCGGCGCCACAGGCTGCACCGGTACCACAAGCCTGCTCGCTGGATGATCCAGATTGCGAAGCTTGTCAGTAATAGAACTAGCAGCACCCGGGGCGCCGCGGCGCCCCACCCAAATAGCAGCGAACGAACACACACTTAATACCGAGGTAACTCACTAATGCTTAGCTGGGACGATTTCGATAAAGACGACGCACAAGAAGCGGCAAAACCTCAAACCAAAGAAGCACCACAACAGGCCGCCCCACAGGCCCCGGCACCTGAAGCGCCCAAGCCTGCCGTAGCCAGCCAAGCGGCTCCCGAGCAGCCCGCGGCACCGGCCGCCAGCGCACAAGCCGTTATGGAAAAAGCCAGTGCCTCACTCGACAACCTCGACGTTGCCGCCGGCCTGGAAGACCTGGAAATGGGCGCTGCCCGCCTGCGCGTTGAAGACAAGCGCATTATCAACTGCCACCTGGATCTGAACCAACTGGTGCCCTTCAAGTACGACTGGGCATGGCAGAAATACCTGGACGGCTGCGCCAACCACTGGATGCCGCAAGAAGTGAACATGACCGCCGACATCGCCTGCTGGAAAAATCCAGAAGGCCTGACCGACGACGAGCGCCGCATTGTTATGCGCTCGCTGGGCTACTTCTCTACCGCCGACTCACTGGTTGCCAACAATCTGGTACTGGCCGTTTACCGCCACATCACCAACCCTGAGTGCCGCCAATACCTGCTGCGCCAGGCTTTTGAAGAAGCCATCCACACCCACGCCTACCAATACTGTGTAGAGTCACTGGGCATGGACGAAGGCGAAGTCTTCAACATGTACCGCGAGCTGCCCTCCATCGCCAAGAAAGCGGCCTGGAGCCTCAAGCACACCCAGGCACTGGGCGACCCCAACTTTAAAACCGGCACCCCGGAAGACGACCAGGAACTGCTGCGCAACCTGATTGGTTTCTACGCCGTTACCGAAGGCATCTTCTTCTACTGTGGCTTCACCCAGATTCTGTCTATGGGCCGTCGCAACAAAATGACCGGCGTTGCCGAACAGTTCCAGTACATCCTGCGCGACGAGTCCATGCACCTGAACTTCGGCATCGACATGATCAACCAGATCAAACTGGAAAACCCACACCTGTGGAGCGAGCAATTCCAGGCTGAAGTCACCCAAATGATCGTGGAAGGCATGCAACTGGAAATCGAATACGCCAAAGACTCCATGCCCCGCGGCGTACTCGGCATGAACTCAGCCATGATGGAAGAATACCTGCAATTCATCGCCAACCGCCGCCTGTCGCAGCTTGGCCTGAAAGAGCAGTTCCCCAATGCGCAAAATCCCTTCCCGTGGATGAGCGAAATCATGGACCTGCGCAAAGAGAAAAACTTCTTTGAAACGCGCGTGATTGAGTATCAAACAGGTGGCGCGTTGAGCTGGTAAGGCCAACACCGTTACCACCCAAAGGCCCTCAAATGAGGGCCTTTTTTATTGGGCCTCTAAACAGCTTTCAATTCACCCCAATCAAACAGCACTGACATTTCCCTCACCAAGAACAAACTAGGCGAAAAAAGCTTGTGGGATTCGTGCTACGAATTTATGGTAAAAGCCTAACGCAGTTAAGGATGTACTGCCCCACTACCCAAGGAACGGTATGCAATTACAGCTACTTTCTTGCCACTCCCCCTGTAGAAACGGCACGACCTGTCTAACACGCTTAACTGCAAAATCGCCGACCCTGATCACGGGATTTGAGGCGATTTATTTTAGAAATAGCCTTTGCCCTACAATGGGATAGGCCTTCGCTGGGCGGAAACAAAAACGTGATAGATGGCCGCCCGATAATATTTATTATGAGGCTGAACTGGCCTCATAAACAGGCTGTTAGGGCAACTCAGCACTTATAGGTAGAAGAGTTATGGATGAAATAGAAGTATTTCCAGATAAGTACTGGCACTGCCATGTTGAGCTGGTAGGAGATAGTAAGAAGAATGACAGGTCTGCTGTGTTCAATGATTTAACATTTGACGAACTCAGCCAGCAAATAGTAACGCCTTGGCACTCTGGTAGAGCTTTTACTGTCGATGGCATGATCATCAAAAATATTGATGACGTTCAGAAAATTAAAATCACAAATACGCCTCAGCCGAAGTCCTACTACGCAGAGCAGCATAATAACAGGATGAGAAATTCTGGTATCGCAGATATGGCGACCAACAGAAGCCTGCTGCCTTTATCATCCGGAAAGGACTATACACATGACCTTTTGTTTAAAGAACAGGAAGTCATAAATACTACGGGAGCAGTAGTGTCTGAGAACAGTAATAACGTATTTATAGTACATGGCCATGACGAACAAGCAAAGGAGTCATCAGCTAGGTTTGTTGAAAAGTTAGGTCTAAATGCGGTGATTCTTCATGAGCAAGCAAATGAAGGAAAAACCATAATTGAAAAGCTCGAAAAGCATACGGATGCTGCTTACGCTGTAGTTCTTTTTACGCCCGATGATGTTGGGGCAAGTTCTGAAACACCAGAAAACCTACATCCAAGAGCCCGGCAAAATGTGTTAGTTGAACTTGGTTATATGGCTGCAAAGCTCGGTAGAGATAAGGTGTGCGTTCTCAGGAAAGGAGATGTAGAAATCCCTTCTGATTTTCTCGGTGTTCTATATATAGATATCGATGCAGCAGGTGCGTGGAGGCTGACGTTAGCCAAAGAGCTAAAGGTTGCTGGCTTAAAGGTAGACTTGAACGAGGCCATGTAGGCCCTAACAAGGTGCTGTTGGCGGACTGCTTTTCCGCTGCGCTCCAAACCAGCCGCAAAGCACGGCGTTAAAAATCAGAGGAAATAATGGAGCAGTACCTCGGAATATCAGCTGCAATTCTAGGCTCACTTGGTGGCGCAGGTGTGATTGTTGTCGGGCTTTCCAGTTGGCTCGGAAAGGTGTGGGCCACCAGATTGATGGACAACGAGCGCCACAAGCATGAGCGGGATTTAGAAGCTTTACGGGCCTCACTAAAAGCACAAAGCGATAAGCAGCTGACTGAAATGTTGAGTGATTTCGAGATATTCAAGCAGACCCATTTGCGTGAACACAACGATAAGCTCGCGATATATCGCGCTGCACTCGATACGATCGTTCCCATTCTCGCAAAAATCGAGCTTTTAGTTATCGGAGAGAGAGGCGAGCTATCTACTGAAGAAAAAGAGGCTTTCGAGAATGATAGGCTGCGCATCTACGGATACCTTGCGATGCTGGCGCCACAGTCTGTCATGGATGCAAACGATGCGTTCGTTGACCTCTTGCTAGCCCTCATTTACGACGGCGAACAAACTAATTGGGAAACAGTCAGGAATTCCGCGCTACGTTTGACCAATGCCATGAGGGCCGACATTGGTCTCAATAAAGAGCCGGTAACCTACAACGGTAGCCGTTGATTTTTTAACAAGGCCAAGCACGACGACGTCTTTTTCGTTGCGGCTTCGCCTCCACTGCAAAGCCGCGCATGCTGGCTGACGTTAGCGCAATCTGGAAATAGAGAATGGATAAATATTCTGGCCCAGAAGATATCTACAAAGAGGTGGTAGAAGACGTTCCAGAGGATGAGGAGTGGCTGCTCGGTTTAGTCGCATTTGCTGTAGTTGAAGAACAGAAAATCGAATGGATAAAGCATCAAACCGATAACAACGGCGGCTCTCCCTCAAATGAAGATATTCAAGCGTGGTATGAACAACTTCCGAGCGGCGTGCTTTTGCGTGCAAAGGATACTGCTGAGGCTCGGCTGCGGGACTATGGTGAAAATGCCATCTCAACATATATGGCTGATTACGAAAAAGAGTTCCGAGATGGCGCGTTAATGAACGAGGTAGCCGACCTTAAGAAGTTTTGGCCGCAATTCGGTGTAAACTTGGCTGGAAGATCGGAAGAGCGTCGTGTAGGGA
>NZ_CAXGPO010000047.1:0-22312 GCF_964011655.1 uncultured Spongiibacter sp.
GTGGGCGGACAAGCGGGGCCTTACCGGCAGAGTGAGCGCAGCGAAATTTACCGGGAGCACTGCGAGCAACTTATCGCGAAGGGCTTGGCCTTTCGCTGTTATCGCAGCCCCGAAGAACTCGATGCTCTGCGAGAAGCGCGGCGCGCTGAAGGCCAGCACACGGCCTTAAAACCCTCAGATCTGCGCCTGAGTGACGACGAGCAGCAGCGCCGCGAAGCCGAGGGCATGCCCTATGTTATTCGCATGGTGGTGCCCGAAGAAGCGGGCCGTTGCGAGATAGAAGATATGTTGCGGGGTACCGTGGAATTAGATTGGGGCCAGGTCGACGCGCAGATATTGTTGAAATCCGATGGCCTGCCTACCTACCATTTGGCCAATGTCGTGGATGACCATTTGATGGGTATTACCCACGTGCTGCGTGGCGAAGAATGGTTGAATTCTGCGCCTAAGCACAAGTTGCTGTACGAGTATTTTGGCTGGGAAATGCCGCAGCTTTGCCATTTGCCGCTGTTGCGCAACCCTGACAAAAGCAAGCTCAGTAAGCGCAAGAACCCCACTAGTATTTTGTACTACCAGCGCATGGGCTTTTTGCCGGAGGCGCTACTTAATTACTTAGGGCGGATGGGCTGGAGTATGCCCGATGAGCGCGAGAAGTTTAGCCTTCAGACAATGATCGAGCACTTCGACATTCAGCGTGTCAGCCTGGGTGGGCCGATTTTCGATGTTGAGAAACTGCGCTGGCTTAATGGGCTTTGGTTGCGAGAGGACTTGAGCGACGACGCGCTCATTGAGCGCCTGCAGAGCTGGGCGTTGAATCGGGAAACGCTGACCAAAATGTTGCCACATCTAAAACAGCGTATTGAGGTATTTACCGATATCGCACCGCTGGCGGGTTTTTTCCTATCGGGAATGCTGCCGCTGAGCAAGGAAAGTTTTGCTCAGTGCACCTTAGAGGAAGAGCAGTTGGTTGAGGTCTTACAGTGCTGCTTGTGGCGTTTGGAGGCCGAATCCGATTGGCAGCGCGATACGTTGTTTGCCGATATCAAAGCACTGGTCGACGGTCTGGAGCTGCGCATGAAAGATGTGATGCCTCCGCTGTTTATTGCCATTGCGGGCACCACTGCATCGATCTCAGTCGTCGACTCCATGGAAATACTCGGGCCGGAAATCAGTCGTGCGCGCATTCGCCACGCCATTGATATTTTGGGCGGGGTGGGCAAGAAAAAACTTAAGAAGCTGGAAAAACGCTATCAACAACTCCCTTGATGGTAGCGGCAAATGCGCCTGCGTTGTTAAAGGAGATTTTTTTCACTGCGCGTGTTGACAAGGTAGGGGACGAACCTTAATATGCGCAGCCTCTTTCGGGGCTATAGCTCAGCTGGGAGAGCGCTTGCATGGCATGCAAGAGGTCGGCGGTTCGATCCCGCCTAGCTCCACCAAATTAAAAGAACCGCCTATCGGCGGTTTTTTTATGCCTGCAATTCCGTCAGCGCCTGAGCACGACTCTGCTAGAATGCTTGATATTCCCGATGCGACTTACTGGAGACTGACCGTGTCGAAAATTTCTCTTAGCCAACGCCACTCGAAAAGCGACGCAGATGTTCGGGAGATGCTCGATGCTTTAGCAGTGAAACTGAGTGACCGTTTTGAGATGAAGGCCCACTGGCGCAGCGACCGAGAACTGGAGCTGAAACGCTCCGGTATTCAGGGGGTGCTGCAATTGTTGGAGGGGGAGGTCAAGGTCGACATCCAGCTGGGAATGATGATGAAGCCGTTCAAGTCGCGAATCCGCGATGAGCTTTCCAAGGCGATGGCAGAAAAACTGGCCTGAGCAGGCAATGATTTGCTGATCTTGCAGAATCTATTTATTTAGGGAAATAATTTTGGATTCTGCACTCTAACCTTGTTATCAACGTTATGAGGAGATCGGCACAGTCATGACCCGGATTTTGCAAACTACCATTTCCCGCTCATATTTAACGGTTTTTGCAGCGCTGCTGTTAGCGGTAAGCACACACAGTTTTGCTCTACTACCGAAGTCGGTGGCCGATGGGGAGCCATTGCCCAGCTTGGCACCGATGTTGAAATCGGTGAATCCGGCGGTAGTGAATATCTCAACCTACACCACGCAACGGGTCCAGCAGAATCCACTGTTAAACGACCCCTTCTTTCGCCGTTTCTTCAATATGCCTCAGCAGCAATTGCAGCCGCGTCAGCGCCGCACGCAGAGTGCTGGGTCAGGTGTGATTATCGATGCGGGTGAGGGGACTGTGCTCACCAACCACCATGTAATTGACGGCGCGGATGAAATCACGGTGTCTCTGGAGGACGGGCGCAGTTTTACCGCAGAGCTGGTCGGCTCTGATCCAGACGTTGACATCGCAGTGCTGAAAATCCCCAGCGAGAAGCTCACCGCGGTGCGCCTCGCTGACTCCGATAAACTGCGTGTGGGCGATTTTGTTGTGGCGATTGGTAACCCCTTTGGCCTGGGACAAACGGTGACTACCGGGATTGTTAGTGCCTTAGGCCGCACCGGACTGGGTATTGAGGGCTATGAGAATTTCATCCAAACCGACGCCTCTATCAATCCCGGTAATTCGGGTGGCGCGCTGGTAAATCTACGCGGAGAGTTAGTTGGTGTGAATACCGCGATTCTGGCGCCCTCCGGTGGCAACGTAGGCATCGGCTTTGCCATTCCGGCAAATATGGCGATGGCGAGCATTGAGCAGATTCTTCAGCACGGTGAGGTACGCCGGGGGCAGCTGGGCGTTATTATCCAGGACCTGACGCCGGAGTTGGCGGAAGCCTTTGATATTGAAGCGGGTCAGCGCGGCGCGGTAGTGGCAGAGGTTCAAGAAGATTCGGCCGCTGACAAGGCTGGCATAGAGGCGGGTGATGTCGTGATCGCTGTGGATGGCAAGGCCGTACTGAGTTCTGCGCAACTGAGAAACGCCATCGGCTTACGACGGGTCGGCGACAAAGTGGCGATCACGCTGTTAAGAGAAGGGCGCGAGAAACGCTATAAGGTTGTTTTGGGCTCGGCTGAGAAGCAGGTCGATGCCGATGCGCGGTCGGTACATCCTCTGCTAGACGGCGTTAGCCTGAAAAACGCCGACGATGGCAAAGGCGTGGTGGTTACCGAGGTTAAACAAGATGCCCTGGCGGCCTCTAAGCTGCGCCCCGGTGACTTGTTGGTGTCAGTGAATCAGCGGCGCGTACGCAGTATTAATGAGCTGCAGGCGGCGGCATCACGCAGCGATGATGGTATGCTGCTGCGCGTTATTCGCGGCCGCTTTGCAAACTGGGTAGTACTTAAGCGAAATTGAAGCCACTAGGCGACTTGGAGGGCGTAATGCACGATTTACCAGCAGTCATTAAGCGATGTGGTATTGCCGTTATCGCGGCAGTAGTAGCGGCGTGCACAGCAGTGCCAGTGAGTCAGGATTATGCCCTCGATTACGATTTCGCTAACGTAGCGAGTTACGCCTGGCTGACGCCTGACAACGAGCAACGGGAACCCGCCTACGACGCCCTGATGCATGAGCGCTATCGCGATGCTATCGAGGCGCAGATGGCGCTGCGCGGCGTGAAGAAAGTTGCCGTCGACAGCGCGTCAGTACTGGTGAGCTACCATGTCGGCACTGTCGAAAAAACACGCGTGGAAAGTGTGGGCAACTGGTATAGCCATTTTGGTTACTACCCTTGCTATCATTGCTACCACCGCCCGGGATTTGGCTACGCGCATTTCTATGATGACGATATCTGGGTGCGCGAATATACCCAGGACAATGTTGTTATCGATATTATCGAGCCTGAAAATCGCCGTTTGGTATGGCGCGGCAGCGCAAGCCGTGTCAAACCCACACTGAAAGATCCCTTGGAGCGGCGCGCGTATATCGATGAAACTGTGGCGACGATTCTCGCGCAATTTCCGCCAGTCAGCGCGCAATAATCCGATTATCCCCCTTGCATGTGGAGGGGGTTTCGAACACAATAGCGCCCCGCAATTGGCCGAGGCCGAAAGCGCGTTATGGTGGTCCTTCCGGTCCCCTCGCAACGATAGGTAGCAAACCCCGCCAGGCCCGGAAGGGAGCAACGGTAGTTATCGACTCGTGTGCCGGGGTGTGGCTGGTCGGGCCGCCACCCATTTATTCCTATCCCCGTGATTCCTCTCGTTTTTTCTAATTCCGACATTATTTATGTCAGCGCAGCGCTAGTGTATCCTTGACGATCGATTTCGAGAGATTTTGTGATGACATATCAGGTTCTGGCGAGAAAGTGGCGACCCAAAAGCTTCCGGGAAATGGCCGGCCAGAGCCACGTGCTCAAAGCCTTGATCAATGCGCTTGATCACGATCGGCTTCACCACGCTTATTTGTTCACCGGGACTCGTGGCGTGGGTAAAACCACCATCGCGCGTATTCTGGCGCGTTGTCTGAATTGCGAGCAGGGCGTCAGCTCAGAGCCCTGCGGCCAATGCCAGTCGTGTGTCGCCATCAACGAGGGGCGTTTCGTTGACCTGATCGAGGTTGACGCGGCGTCGCGCACCAAGGTTGAGGACACCCGCGAGCTTCTCGACAATGTGCAATACACCCCGACACAGGGGCGCTACAAGGTGTACCTCATCGATGAGGTGCACATGCTCAGTGCCAGCAGTTTTAATGCGCTGCTAAAAACGCTGGAAGAGCCGCCGCCTCACGTTAAGTTTTTGCTGGCGACGACGGACCCACAAAAAATTCCCGCGACCATTTTGTCGCGCTGCCTTCAGTTCAGCCTGAAAAACTTAAGTCCTGAACGCGTAGTAGAGTATTTGAAGCAGATACTCGAAAAAGAGCTGATCAGCTTTGACGAGGCAGCGCTGTGGCTGCTGGGGCGCGCCGCCGACGGCAGTATGCGCGACGCCTTGAGTTTAACCGATCAGGCAATCGCTTTCGGCTCGGGTAAACTCGGCGAGCACGATGTTCGGCAGATGCTGGGCACCATCGATCACGGCGCCGTTTACCGATTAATTTCGGCGCTGTCTAAACGCGACGGGGCCGAATTGTTAGCGATCGTGGCGGAGCTGGCCGAGCTGGGTGTGGATTTTGCCGGCGTTGCCAATGAACTGCTGGTGGTGCTCCACCGCATCGCTATTGCGCAAACCGTTCCCGATGGGCTGGACAATAGCCTGGGCGATAAACAGAACGTGACGGCCCTGGCGGGCGAACTCAGTGCCGAGGAAGTCCAGTTCTATTACCAGATGGCGCTTCAAGGGCGACGCGATTTGAATTTGGCCCCCGAGCTTCGCGGCGGCCTGGAAATGTTGTTGCTGCGTATGGTGGCCTTCAAACCCGAAGGTGTCATGGCGCCGCCAAGCCAGCCGCTTACTGCCAGCGCCTCGCCCGAGGGGGAGGCTGCCCCCGTAAAAAAGCCGCCGACGCCGTCTGACGCCGGGGGCGAGCCGGAGGCAGAGCCGAACACTGCCGTTACGGCGGCAGAGCCGAACACTGCCGTTACGGCGGCAGAGCCCGCACCTATTGCCAATGAGGCTCCTGAACAACATAGCCGCGAGGACGAGGCGCCGTCAGTCGCTGCTGAGCCGAGCAAACCAGAGCAAGCCTCAGCGCCAATACCGCCACAAGAGGCTGCACAAAACAGTGCACCATCGACCGAGCAAATTGCTGACGTCGTTGAGCATGAGCAAGTAGAAGTTCAGCGGCCGCGTTCAGACGAGCCACCGGTGGCAACAGCGTCGGCACCGGAAGAGGCTGTAGCCGCGGCGCCGAGTGTTGAGCTCGCTGATCTCGATGCCAGGCTCTGGCGCGAGCAGTTCGACGCTTTCGCCTTGCCTGGAATGTTGGGGAGTATTGCCTCGCATTGTCAGCTAGCCGCCAAAGAGGGTAGCTGCCTGCAGTTTGTAATTAGCCAGGGCAACGCGACACTGCTGAATGACCGTCATATCGAGCGCCTGCAAGAGGCCTTGGCTGATTACTTTGGTCAGGCACTTAAGGTGGCAATCGATATCGGTGAACCCGCAGAGGAGACACCGGCGGAGTACCGCGCCCGACGTCTACAAGAGAGGCTTGTTGTCGCTCGCCAAGCGATCGAAAGCGACCCCCTCGTGCAGGAAATTATCGCCGAGTTTTCGGCCGAACTAGACCTTGAATCAATCAGCTTGCCGGAAAAACGTCGTCAAGATTAGGAGACCAGAGTGAAAGCAGACCTTAATGAATTGATGAAAAAAGCTGCCGAAATGCAGGAGAAAATGCAACAAGCGCAGCAAGAGCTGGCAAATAAAGAAGTGCGTGGCGAAGCCGGCGCGGGCTTGGTGAGCGTGGTAATGACCGGGCGCCACGATGTGCGGCGTGTGCAAATAGACGACAGCTTGCTCAGCGAAGACAAAGAAGTGCTGGAAGACCTGTTGGCCGCGGCGGTGAATGACGCTGTGCGCAAGGTTGAGGAAAACAACAAGGGACAAATGGGCGATATGCTTTCAGGGATGGGAATGCCCGGTAACTTCAAGATGCCTTTTTAATGTCGAACTACAGCCCCCTTATCGATGAGCTGATTGACGCGTTGCGCTGCCTGCCTGGGGTTGGTCCCAAGTCGGCGCAGCGCATCAGCTTTCAATTGCTGGAGCGAAACCGTGGCGGTGCTCAGCGCCTTTCAGAAGCGCTGCACAATGCCGTTGAAAAAGTAGGGCATTGCCGCAGCTGTCGCACGCTCACCGAAGACCCTGAATGTCGATTGTGTCGTGACCCGCGGCGCGACCAACACACTATCTGCGTCGTGGAATCACCCGCCGACGTGCTCGCCTTCGAACAGGGCGGGGACTATCGCGGCCTGTATTTTGTGTTGATGGGCCGACTGTCGCCCATCGACGGCATCGGCCCGGAGGACATTGGCATTGACCGCCTGGTCGAGCGGGTTCAGGCCTTGAACGTCTCCGAATTGATACTGGCGACGAATCCCACCGTAGAGGGGGAGGCAACCGCCTTTTATATCGCTGAAGAGATGCGGCGCTTGGGGGTGGCGGTGAGCCGTATCGCCCATGGTGTGCCCTTGGGTGGCGAACTTGAATATGTCGACAGCGGTACCTTGTCGCATGCGCTAAAAGGACGCCAGCGCTTTGAATGATGCATACCATTATCTGGATTCCAACGAGCAGCTAGCGCAAGCTTGTAAGCGTTGGCAGTCGGCTGAATTTGTCGCCCTGGACACCGAGTTTATCCGCCGAGATACCTTTTATCCTATTGCAGGTTTAATACAGGTAGGCGCGCTTGGCGAGTGTTGGCTGATCGACCCCATTGCCATTACCGATTGGGACGATTTTAGGGGGCTTCTCAACAACGCCGGTATTCCTAAAGTCCTGCACTCGTGTAGTGAAGATCTCGAAGTGTTTCAGCGTCTGTGTGGCGCGCTGCCAGCGCCGTTGTTAGATAGCCAAATTGGCGCTGGCCTGGCGGGCTGGGGAGAGGGCCTGAGCTACCAAAAGCTGGTCGCTCACAGCTTGAATCAGCACGTAGAGAAAGGCGAAACACGCTCCAATTGGTTGCAGCGACCACTTACCGCGAGCCAATGCCACTACGCGGCGCTCGATGTGGCGTATTTGCAGGATATTTACCCCTTGCTGCGTCAGCGACTCGAGGAGTTGGGGCGGCTGCCGTGGTGGCAAGAAGATTGTCGGCAACTTATCGAGCAGGCCGATCAGGGCACCCCATCGGATCAGTTTTACCTGCGCAATAAATCGCTTTGGAAGCTCAACGGCTGCCAGCGTTTGGTACTGCAGCGCGTATGTGCCTGGCGGGAAGAGCAGGCGCGGGAGAGAGATGTGCCACGCGGGCGCATTTTTAAGGATCCAGTGTGCTTCGAAATTGCTCGCCGCCAGCCCTCCAGTAGCGGTGAGTTGGCAAGAATTAAAGACCTGCCCGGTGCATCGCTGCGGCGCTTTGGCGACGACGTGCTTACTATTGTGCGAGAGGCACGCGAGGAAGATAGCGCTGCACATCCACCGCCGGGCGAACGGCCGTTGTCAGCAGAGCAGACGCGATATTTGGCCGCGATGCGTCGCGGGGTAGAGCGTTGTGCTGATTCGCTGGGTATCCCCGCGGGTTTGTTGTGCCGCAAACGTGATATGGAAGAGGTGATCAGGCTTCGTCGCCTGCCCGATTCGATGACAGCGTGGCGCAAGCAGGTGGTAGGTGAGGTGTTATTGCAAAGTTTGGAGGGGGCGTGATGCGGCGGATTTGCACCATTTATCGCAGTGCTAAGCATGAGGGGATGTACCTTTATGTCGACAAGGCGGAAGACACAGAGCGTGTTCCAGAGGCGCTGTTGAAGCGTTTTGGTCAGCCGGAGCGAGCGATGACACTGCTGCTCGAAGAGGGTAAAAAGCTAGCTAGAGCGGATGTTAAGGATGTGTTGCAAGCTATTGATGAAAATGGGTTTTATCTTCAGCTTCCTCCGCAGCCAGAGGCGCCTCTCTCACCGCGTGAAGATCGGTGATAGCATCTCGTCATCGCCCATTTTGGGAGGCAAAGTCGCTCGCAGAGATGAGCGACCAGGAGTGGGAAGCCCTGTGCGACGGTTGTGGCCGCTGCTGCTTGCACAAGCTTGAAGACGAAGATAGCGGTGAGGTGTATTACACCGACGTGTCGTGTCGACTGCTTGATGCTGAGCACATACGTTGCCGGGATTACCCGCAGCGCCTGACGCGGGTGCCGGGCTGCCTCGATCTGCGTGAATCACTGCCGGCGTTTGCGTACAGCCTGCCCAGTAGCTGCGCCTATCGACAGCTTCATGAGGGGCGGCCGCTCGAGCCTTGGCACCCCCTTATTGCCGGTGATCAGCGGCTGATGGAAACATTGGGTGTGTCGGTAAAGGGACGCTGCGTGAGTGAAGTGACCGTGGCAGATGACGAGCTTGAGGACCATATCATCCGCTGGATTGATTAGGGATTAGTATGATTGATAACAATGATTACACACTCGCCTGGCAGGCCTATTGGGCCTTTGGCGTGGTCGCGACTCTGCTTTGGGGCTTGCTGATTCGCGTTTATCGCCTGTCTGCCGTCAAGTTGTGGGCGTTTCTCGCAGTGGCCTTTTTACTGCTGCTGCCGTGCCGGCACCCCGAAGCGGTGGAACTGTGGATGCCGGCAACCATCGGTGCGGCGCTAAGTGTGATGACCAGCGGTATTGAATCGGCGATGGCGGCGGTGATTATTGTTGGCGCGGGCCAACTCTTCGCCATTGTTGCGGCAATAGTATGGGCGCTGGTCGCGCCGCGCTCTGCAAGTTCTGCTCCCGCAGCCGAGAAAGCCGGGGAGCGTGTCGAGCCGAAAGTGTCGGCGTAGATCGGGTGCTGCCGTTTGCGATGCGCGGCAGGGTGATGTCAGCTCTCAATTTCGCTAAAGGCGCCGTCAAATAGTGGGCTGCTGAGGTAGCGCTCCGCCGAATCGGGCAGGATCACAACAATGGTTTTGCCGGCATTGTCGGGTTCACTGGCTACGCGCTCGGCAACGGCCATCGCGGCGCCGCTGGAAATACCGGCCAGAATGCCTTCCTCCTTCATCAGCCGATGCGCCCAGCGCATGGCGTCTTCATCGCTTATCGCTTCAACGCGGTCTACCACGCTTAGGTCTAGCGTGTCTGGCAGAAAGCCTGCACCGATGCCCTGAACTTTATGCGGGGCGTGCCTGAGTTCTTCGCCGTTGAGTGCATGGCGAATCACCGTCGAGCTCTCCGGCTCCACGGCCACTGAGCAGATGGCTTTGTTGCAGTGGTTTTTAATATAGCGAGACACGCCGCTGATTGTGCCGCCGGTGCCGACGCCGCTAACTAAAATATCGATATCGCCGTTGGTGTCCCGCCAAATTTCCGGGCCGGTGGTCTGTTCGTGAATCGCTGGGTTCGCGGGATTCTTAAACTGCTGCGGCATAAAATAACGCTCAGGGTCCTGGGCGCAAATGTCTTCAGCGGCACTGATGGCTCCCTTCATCCCCTTGGCGCCATCGCTTAAATGGAGTTTGGCGCCCAGTGCAATGAGTACTTTGCGGCGCTCCAGGCTCATTGTGTTGGGCATGGTCAATGTGATGGGGTAGCCCCTAGCCGCGGCGACGAAGGCCAGTGCGATGCCGGTATTACCACTGGTTGGCTCAACAATTTCCATGCCGGGTTTCAGCGCGCCGCTCTGTTCAGCTTGCCAGATCATATTGGCGCCAATTCGGCATTTCACGCTATTGGCAGGATTGCGCGATTCCTGTTTTACAAGAATCCGGTGTTGGCTGATTCTGCGTATCTGCACGAGCGGCGTTTCGCCAATGCTGCGGCTGATGTCGTCGAAAATTGCGGTCATTTTGGGTTTCCTTGATCCTGGCAGTGTAATGTCACGGCAAATTGTCCTGACTCGATACTATAGCTGGCCGCTGCGACGCTTGCCGTAAGTCGAGCAGCCAAGTAGGCTTCGCGTTGACTATTAGATAGTGTGGCGCCAGCGCCGCCCAGTGTAATGATCGTCCGGCAATAATAAAACCGGGCGCCCGAGTAGGACGAGTTGATGAAATTTACTGGTACTGATTCTTACGTATCCACCGAAGAGCTGAGCATGGCGGTAAACGCCGCCGTCACCCTGCAACGCCCGCTGCTGATCAAAGGCGAGCCCGGAACGGGTAAAACCCTGCTTGCCGAGCAAGTAGCGGCGGCAATGGGTAAAAAGTTGATCCAGTGGCATATCAAATCCACCACAAAGGCTCAGCAGGGCTTGTATGAGTACGATGCGGTGTCGCGTTTGCGTGACTCGCAACTGGGCGATGACAAAGTGCACGACATTGCCAACTACATCAAGCGCGGCAAACTCTGGGAAGCGTTTGCCGCCGATGAGCAGGTGGTGCTGCTGATCGATGAAATCGACAAGGCAGACATCGAGTTCCCGAATGACCTGCTGGTCGAACTGGACCGCATGGAGTTCTTTGTATACGAAACGGGTGAAACCGTTCGCGCCAAGCACCGTCCCATTATCATTATCACCAGCAACAACGAGAAAGAGCTGCCAGATGCCTTCCTGCGCCGTTGTTTCTTCCATTTTATTAATTTTCCCGATCGCGAAACGATGGAGAAAATCGTGGAGGTTCATTATCCCGATATCTCCAAAACCCTCGTTCAGGAAGCACTAGAAGTCTTCTTCGATGTTCGCAAGATTCCGGGTCTGAAGAAAAAGCCCTCAACGTCAGAATTGATTGACTGGTTGAAGCTGCTGATGGCCGATGACATCCCCGAAGAAATTCTTAAAAATCGCGATGCGAGCAAGGCTATCCCGCCGCTCTACGGCGCATTGCTGAAGAACGAGCAAGACGTTCACCTGCTTGAACGGCTGGCCTTTATGCATCGTCGCGAGAGCCGCTAGTCTATGTTGGTTCAGTTTTTCTTTGGCCTGCGAAATGCTGGTGTTCCGGCGAGTATTCGTGAACTACTCGACTTGATGGCCGGCCTTGAGGCGCGGCTCGCCTTCATGGACGTCGACGAGTTCTATCAGCTCGCTCGCGTCTGTATGGTGAAGGATGAGAAGTATTACGATCGCTTTGATAAGGCGTTTGCGCGTTACTTCAATGACCTATCGAGCCTTGACGACGTGATTGAGGCGCTGATTCCCGATGACTGGTTGCGTACAGAGTTTTTGAAGCAGCTCAGCGAGGAAGAAAAGGCAAAAATCGAGTCTCTGGGTGGCCTCGATAAGCTCATTGAGGAATTTAAAAAGCGGCTAGAAGAGCAGAAAGAACGCCACGAGGGCGGTAACAAGTGGATCGGCACCGGCGGTACCTCACCGTTTGGCCACAGTGGTTATCACCCCGAGGGCATACGAATCGGTGGTGAAAGCAAAAACAAGAAAGCCGTAAAGGTCTGGGAGCGCCGCGACTTTCGCGACCTGGATGACTCGGTTGAGCTTGGTACGCGTAATATCAAGATCGCGCTACGCCGGTTGCGCAAGTTTGCCCGCAGCGGTGCGGCCGACGAGCTGGATATCGACGACACGATATCGTCGACGGCCCGCAATGCCGGTCTGCTGGACCTGAAGATGGTGCCGGAGCGCCATAACGCCGTTAAAGTGCTGTTGTTCTTTGATGTGGGCGGCTCTATGGACCCGCATATTCGCGTTTGCGAGGAGCTGTTTTCCGCCGCGCGCAGCGAGTTTAAGCACATGGAGTATTTCTACTTCCATAACTTTCTGTATGAGTCGGTGTGGGACAGCAATGTGCGTCGTCACAGTGAGCGAATACAGCTGCTCGACGTGATGCACAAATACAGCGCGGACTACAAAATTATCTTTGTCGGCGACGCGTCAATGTCGCCCTACGAGATCGTGCAGCCAGGCGGCAGTGTCGAGCACTGGAACGACGAGGCCGGGGAGCTGTGGATGCGGCGCCTGCGCGAGACCTTTGACAAAGTGGTATGGCTAAACCCCGTGCCGCCCGAAGATTGGGGTTGGACACAGTCCATTGGCATGGTTGAGCAGATCATGGAAGGGCAGATGTACCCCATGACTCTGGGCGGCCTCGAAGAGGCGATGGCCTACCTGGCCAAGTAGCGCCGCGCTATGCGCCCGCCCTGTTATGGCTAAAGGCCAACAGGGCGGCGGTCACCGCGACATTGAGTGACTCCACGCCATTGGCCATCGGTATTTGCAGCGCGCAGTCGCTCAGGGCCTGTGTGGCCGGCGACACGCCCTCAGTTTCATTCCCCAATACATAGACTCGGCTAGTGTCAGACTGGCTTTCGAAGAGCGATTGCTCGGCGTGGGAAGAGAGGCAGGCGATCTCCACCCCGGCTTTTTGGAGGCGCTGCAGTTCGGGTTGAAGTGTGTCGCAGTGAAAAATAGGGCAGTTGAACAGGGCTCCGGCGCTGGCTTTGATTACCAGCGGTGACAGCGCGGCACAGCCCTTTTTGGGCAGTATTAAGCCATCGATACCACTTGCCGCCACCGAGCGAATAATCATGCCCAGGTTCTGTGGGTTGTTAACGCCATCGAGCGCGATATAGATACGCCGAGTAGTGGTGTCGCGACTTGCCGGTATGTCGCTACAGGGCCGATACGCCTTCAGCTGCAGGTCCGCAGCAACCCCCTGGTCTTGTTTGCCATTTTTCGATATCCGCGACAGGGCGCGGCGCTCGTGCCAGGCGACCTCAATCCCTTCGCGCTCCGCCGCGTCTACGATTTCATTGACGATGCCGTCGCGTCGATTGCTGTCCGCCAAGTGCAGTTTATAAATGCGAACTTGTGGGTTTTGTAGCGCCTCGAGCACCGGCTTACGGCCGTAAATAGTGAGCAGCTGTTGGAAAAATTGCTTTTTCTTGAGGTATTGCTTGCGATCTTCGGTCATGCGGTCGGCGGATCCTGGTCAGGCTGGGGGTAGCTCAAGGTTGCGGTGGCGGCTTCGCTGATTTCTTTAGCCGCGAGTTTTAGGCGGTCGGCGATGGCAAGGATGTCCTGCGCCGACACGGGGCGGCGAATACTGCCCGCTGAAATCACCAGTTCCGGCTCTTCACCACTGGCGAAGATAGGCACAGCAATATTGGCGACCTGGTACTGGCGGCCCTCTTCAATACGGTCAAGGTGGTAGTGGCTGCGGCACAGCGACTCCCGGTAGTGCTGCACGTGCTCAGCGACTTCCTCAAGGCTCCAGTTTTCTTTCGGTTTGGCTAATTCCCGCTCCAGCGCGGCCTCTGCCTCGCTAATCAATGTCACTTCAAAACCGCGAGCACGTATGCCAATAACGGAAATTCGCAGTCGTTTATCTAGGTTTTCATCCCACTCGGGCAAATGTGCCTGAGCGCTATCTAACCATTGTTGCAGCTTGTTCGGTGACGACCAGGCGATAAAAGCGGCCCCTAATGGCGCGGCATTGGGCAGACGCAGGCCTTGGTGGAAAGGGAATTCCAGGCGCTCTGGGATACCGTAATTAGTGAGCAGCACGAGCTGGTCGCCGCTTCGTCCCATCAGGCCGCAGCCCAGCTGCAGCTCTTTACTGAGCGCCTCCAGTCGCGGGCGAGCCACTTCAAGCACGGGAAACTGGGCAAAGGCTGACATGCCGGCGGCGGCGATGCTTGGCCCCAAGCGATAGGCTTTACTGCGACTGTCCTGGGCGAGAAAGCCGTAGCGGGCCATGGTGCTCAATATGGCGTGGCAGGTGGCCTTGTTCAGGCCCAGTATGCGCGTCAGCTCGGTTAAGCCGTAGGCTTTGCTGGGGTGGCTCATAAACAAGTCCAAAATCGCTAAGACTCTGGCAGTTGGTTTGGAAAACACACTGTTCTCCCTTGTTATCGTTGTTGGCGGCCTATTCTACGTTATCTGGGCTTGAATGCCTCGGCCTATCACGCGCTCCGTCACTGAAAACGAATTTGCAAGAAAATGGTGCGCTCGCCCCATTTTGGGCATGGATATTGCTTTTAAGCGGGGCAGCGGTCTCTTTCGGTGGTCATTAACGGCGCGGGCAACACTGCGCGGTCGTCGCCGAAAATTGATAACTATTTGAAATTAAACGAAAAATATCTTTCTGGTGAGGGAGGGCTAATTCGATGTCATTGCGAATTAGCGTCAACATGCACCTTAACGGTGCTGCTTCGCTGGATTGTGCTTATAAATAGTGCGTTTTGTTGCGCAAGTTTGGAGAAAAGTAAATGAAAATTCCTGTCGTTCGGGCGGCTCTGCCCATTTTTGTTGCATTGGCAGCATTGCTGCCGCAAAGCAGCCTCGCTGCAGAAGCCGATGGCGCGAATACGGCGTGGATTTTAACGTCCACGGCGTTGGTTCTCTTCATGACCTTACCCGGGCTGGCACTGTTCTACGGCGGTCTTGTCCGCAGTAAGAACATCCTCAGTGTGCTGATGCAGTGCTTTAGTATCACCTGTGTGGCCTCGCTGTTGTGGTTTGCCGTGGCCTACAGCATGGCGTTCTCTGATGGCAACGACTTTGTCGGCGGTCTCAGCCGTGTTCTTCTGGCCGGAGTAGGGGAAGACAGCTTGGTGGGAGATATCCCCGAGACGGTGTTCGTAATGTTCCAAATGACATTCGCCATTATTACACCGGCACTCATCGTGGGTGGTTTTGCTGAGCGTATTCGCTTTTCTGCCGTGATGCTGTTTTCGGCACTGTGGCTGCTGGCCGTTTACGCGCCCATTACCCACTGGGTATGGGGTGGTGGCTGGCTCGGCCAAATGGGGCTGCTCGACTTTGCCGGGGGCACTGTGGTGCACATTACCGCCGGCGTGGCCGCGCTGGTAGCGGCGATGGTAATGGGGCCGCGTAATGGCTTTGGCAATGTTGCTTTACCGCCCCACAACTTAACGATGACATTCACCGGCGCGGGAATGCTCTGGGTGGGTTGGTTTGGCTTCAACGCCGGTAGCGCGCTGGCGGCCAATGGCGACGCCGGTATGGCAATGCTGGTCACACACCTGTCAGCGGCAACCGGCTGCCTTACCTGGTCACTGGTCGAATGGTGGCGTTACGGTAAACCTAGTGCGCTGGGCGCTGTGACCGGTATGGTGGCTGGGCTCGGTACCATCACGCCAGCATCGGGGTATGTTGGTCCGGCGGGCGCGGTGGTGATTGGTTTGAGCGCAGGCGTTATTTGTTTCTATTGCACGCTGTGGATCAAGCAAGTGTTGAAAATTGATGACTCACTGGATGTATTCCCCGTGCACGGTGTTGGCGGTATTCTCGGTACCTTCCTCGCCGGCATTTTTGCCAGCAGTGAGCTGGGGGTTTTCAGTGGTCAAGGCTTGGCCGAGGGCGTGACAATTGTTGAGCAGCTGAAAGTGCAGCTTATTGGTATCGGGTCGACCTTTGCCTATACCGCGGTAGTGAGTTTTGCGCTGTTTAAACTGGTTGATAAGTTGATTGGCCTGCGCGTTACCGCTGATGAGGAATCGGAAGGTTTGGACATTACTGGCCACAACGAGGTCGGATACGACTTATAATGGTCTAACACCTGACCTGGAGCCCGGCAGTTGCCGGGCTTTTTTTGGACCAAGTATGCGTGAATTAACTCTGTATGGCACCTCGGCGTGCCACTTGTGTGAGCAAGCTGAAGCCCTGCTGGCTAACTTGCTTGCCAGCCATCCGCAGTGGCAGATAGAAGTGGTGGATATCGCTGAGAGTGATGCCCTGATTGCCGATTATGGGGAGCGTATCCCGGTATTAGGCGATGGCGACAGGGAGTTGCAGTGGCCGTTTGATAGCGCTGCCGTTGTGACCTTTGTCAGTGAGGGAGAGGCGTTGTGCAAGTAAGTGGATTGTGGCGCTATCCGGTAAAATCGTTGGCCGGAGAGTCCCTTTCGACGCTTGATGTCAGTGATTGGGGGCCGCATGGCGATCGGCGCTGGATGGTTGTTGACCACCGTGGCCAATTCCTTAGCCAAAGGCAGTTGCCGCAGATGTGCCGACTGCATGCAAGGCAAATCGATGGCGGCATTATCCTGGAAGACTTGAGCAGCGGCGACTCTCTGCCGGTGATGCAACCCACTGGCAGTCATAACATGGTTGTTGTTTGGCAGGACCGCTGTTCGGCCGTGGACGGTGGTGATGAAGCTGCCCGGTGGTTGTCCCGCCGGCTCGGGGTGGAGGTACGACTGTGCTATATGGCCGATGATTTTCACCGGCAGGTCGATACCGCTTATGCTCAGCGCGGTGACAGAGTCAGCTTTGCCGACGGTTTCCCCTTTTTGCTGTGCCTGCAGCAGAGTGTTGATGCCTTATCTGAAGGCTATGGTAAGCCACTGGCGATGGCGCGTTTTCGGCCCAACCTCGTTGTTGACGGCGCGCCACCCTTTGCGGAAAGGCAGTGGCAGCAATTACGTATCGGCGATGTTATTTTCGATGTGGTCAAGCCCTGCACACGCTGCGCGATTCCGACCATTGACCCGCAGACAGGCGAGCGTGAAAAGGCTGTTTTTTCGCTGTTGCGTGAACACTGCAGCGAGGGAAAAAATATCATTTTTGGGCAGAATGTGATTCAGCGCGCCCAAGGGCGGATAACCCTTGGCGACGATGTTGAGGTGCTGGCTTAGCTCAGGGCGTTTGAAGCTCCTCGAAAGGGCTGATCCGCCGCTCATGCTGAGCCAGAATAGGTTTGCTCAGTTGCAGCTTTTTGCCGTACACCACACTAAAGGCCATCACATTCTTGATGTACTCACGGGTCTCGCCGTAGGGTAGATTCTCTATCCAGATATCTGCCGGCATATTGCTGTCTTGGCGCATCAATACTCTTTCCACGCGGGACGGGCCAGCGTTGTATGCGGCGGTGGCGAGAATGCGATTGCCGTTGAAGCGCTTGAGTAGCTGGCCCAAGTAAAAGCCGCCCATTTCGATGTTGGTGTCGGGTTCCAGTAACTCCTTACCACGGGGGACGGGGCGCCCCATTTGTCGTGCAAGGGTGCGAGCGGTGCCGGGCATCAGCTGCATTAAACCGCGGGCACCAACGGGGGAGCGGGCATCACTGGCAAAGGCGCTTTCTTGTCGGGCGATCGCGTATATCCATTTCAAGTCGATATTTTCTTTCTCGGCGATACGCGCAAAGACCGCTTGGTAGGGAGTGGGAAAGCGCAGAGACAAATCGTCCCATTGCCCCGCTTGAATAGCGGTGGCGATGGCCTGGTGAGACCACTGCCAATCCAAAGCAAGTTGCGCCGCCGCGATTTGTTCTGCGGTGTTCAAGCTTCGCATTGCCTGGCGCCACTCAAGTCGGGCTGTGGTTGTTGCGCCGTGCCAGTACAGCTCGCGCGCACGCAGAATGGCGCTGTGTTGTTGTACTTCGCTCACCAAGCTGGGGTCGAGGTTGCGTTGGTGGCCCAAGCGATATTCCTGATTCAATAAATCGGCCGCCATAAAACTGTAGTAGCCGCGATCAGTCGCCATGGCCCTAAGTCGCGTCTCTGCTTCGGGTGTGAATCGCTGATTCTTTTCAATGTCGGCACGTGCCCACCAGTACTGCCAGTCTGGCTGCTGGCGCAGTTTGGCCGGCAACAGGGCAATGTAGTGGTGTACTGCCTCCCAGTCGCCATCTTTTAACGCGAGCCTTACGCGCCACTCGGTGAGGTAGGGGTCTTCAAAGGCGGGGTCATTGGCGTTAATCCAATCCCGGGCGTATTCCGCGTCGCTGGCGATAATTTGCCGGGCGAAGGCGTCACGCAGCGCGTAGTTTTGCTGGCTACTGAAAGACAATTCCCGCTCTAGTTGGTGCCAGAGCGTATTTGCACGCTCGAAATCGCTTTTCGCCAAGCGGCGCAGGGTAAGCAATGCCAGCTGGCGGTTCTCGTCGTTGGCCGACAACTCGAAGCCGCGGGTATAGAGCAGGCTGGGCTGCTTAAGCAGCGCGAGCGCATCATCGCTGCCCGGTACGTTTTTAAGTAAATAGATCGCTAGATTGTGCTGTCCGGCGGTAATTGCCATGCGCGCTCGTTGGCGGCGTTGTTGGTGGCGTTCCTGTGGTGCTAAGCGGCTTAGCCACTGATCTAATACGCCGTCGCAACGCGTGGGCAGCGAGTGTCCGGTATGCCATAGTTTTTGCGTTTCTTTGTCCGCTAAGGCGTTATCGCCGGTATGTCGGAGGGCGCTAATATAGGCGCAGCGCAGGCTGCTGATAGGCTTTTTGCGGTAGTAACGTATAAATTGCGGCCAGTCGCCCGCGCGACGCAGCTGGTGCAGCCAGGCAATGTGAATACGGCTGCCAACAACCGTGTTGCGGTATTGTTGTAGGTAGTAGTCGATGGTGCCGCTGGCAACGTCGCCAATCTGTGCTTTTAACAACTCCAGTTCAACGTAGGGGAGCAGCGGGTAGTTGGCGAGTGCGGGAAGGTGGCGCTCGGCCTGTTCGCTGCGACCGCGGCTGATTTCATCCATGGCTTCACGATATACTTGCCGCTGCTCGTTCAACTGGGCATTATCCGCCCAGCATGATGCAGCGCCAATTGAAACAAGCAGCGCGAAGAGTCGCGTGCCAATCGTCTTGTTTATCATCCTTGTGCACCTGCTTTTCCGGCCAGCGATATGGCGCGGCAGTTAACCTTAATACCCATGGAAACCACTATATGCCTTTAATTCGCGGCACTCAATTGCAACACAGCATTGGCCAGCAGACGGTGTTGGATAACACTGATATCCAGCTGGATGATGGTGATCGCGTCTGTTTGCTTGGGCGCAATGGTTGCGGAAAGTCGACATTATTGCGCATGGTTGAGGGTGGCCTTCAGCCGGATGCGGGTGAGTTTTGGCGCCAGCCAGGGCTGGTCATTGCGCGAATGGAGCAAAACCTGGACTTCGCGTCGGCAGATGACTGTGTTTTTGACGTCGTTGCAGGTGGCCTTTCCGAACTCGGTGATCTGTTGAAGGGCTATCACAGCCTGACGCACGGCGAAATGAATGATGCCTCGTTAAAAGCGTTAGAGCGTCTACAGCGTCAAATTGAAGCGGCGGATGGTTGGCGTTTTCAGCAGCGTATCGAGTCGACCCTGAGCCGCCTGGAGTTAGATCCTGAAGCCCCGATCTCATCTTTGTCCGGCGGGTGGTTGCGTCGCGTATCGCTGGCAAGGGCGCTCGTCGCAGAGCCCGACGTATTGCTGCTGGACGAGCCGACTAACCACCTCGATGTTGAGGGCATTCTGTGGCTAGAGCAATGTGTGAAAAGCTTTGGTGGCTGCGTGCTTTTCGTCACCCACGACCGTGCACTGATTGAGTCACTGGCTAACCGAATTATTGAGCTGGATCGGGGGCAACTGAAAAATTACGACGGCACTTACAGTCAGTATCTGCAGCGGCGCGAGCACGAGCTAGAGGTAGAAGCTGAGCACAATGCGTTGTTTGACAAACGTCTAGCCCAGGAAGAAGTCTGGATTCGCCAGGGTATAAAAGCGCGGCGCACGCGCAATGAAGGGCGGGTCAGGGCGCTTGAGCAAATGCGTAGGGAGCGCGCCCAGCGCCGTGAGCAGCAGGGTACTGCGCGCCTGAACGTCAACGAAGGGACAAAAACCGGCAAGATTGTTGCCGAGCTGACCGATGTTTGTTTTAGTGTGCCCGGCCGCGACTTGGTGAAAAACTTTAACCTGTTGCTGAATCGCGGCGACAAGCTGGCTTTGATTGGGCCGAACGGCGCGGGTAAAACGACGCTGCTTAGGTTGATACTGGGGGAATTGGCTCCTCAGAGCGGCGAGGTCAAGCAGGGGAGCAATCTGCAAGTTGCCTATTTTGATCAATTGCGCGACCGCATAGACCCCAACGAGCGTGTGGTAGATATCGTCGGCCAGGGGCGAGAGTCGGTTTCGATCAATGGCAGCGAACGGCACATCATGTCGTATTTGGGTGATTTCCTGTTCACACCTGAGCGCGCTCGCAGCCATTTTGGTGTGCTGTCAGGGGGTGAGCGCGCGCGCGTGCAGCTGGCATGCCTGTTTACGCAGCCGGCAAATGTGCTGGTGATGGACGAGCCGACCAACGATCTCGATATGGAGACCCTCGAGCTGCTGGAGAGCTTACTCGTTGACTTTAAAGGAACCGTGCTACTGGTCAGCCACGATAGGTCTTTTGTCGACAGCGTTGCCAGCAGTTGTCTGCTGTTCGAAGGTAACGGCAATATCAGTGAGCACATTGGCGGGTATAGCGAAGTGGCCGCCTACCAGGCGCGCAGGGCGGTGGTAGCGCCTGAAAAACCAAAAGGCGAGAAAAAAGCGACGGCTGCGCCGGCCAAAAAAGCAGCACGTAAGAAGTTAAGTTACAAAGATCAGCGCGAGCTCGACAATTTACCTGACAAGATTGACGACCTGGAGACTCAGCTGCAGCAGTTGAGCGACCAGAGCGCCAGTGCTGAGTTCTATCAGCAGGACGCGCAAAAGGTTAACGATACGCTGGCGCGCTTAGCGGCGCTCCAAGAGGAACTGGATAGCTGTATGGAGCGCTGGATGGAATTGTCTGAGGCGGCGGGAGACTAACCCACTCGTACAGACAAAACGTCGCACTTGGCGCCGTGTAATACTGCGTTTGCTGTGGAGCCAAGTAGCAGGGCGAGCCCTTTGCGGCCGTGGCTGCCCACGACAATCAGGTCGCAGTCTAGCTCTTCGCTGAGTTGGTGGATGTGGGCCTCCGGGCGGCCAGTAAGCAGGTGACAGTTGTCGGTTTGAATGCCGTATTGGTCGGCATAGCGCTTAAGACTGTTTTCCGCTTGTTGTTGCAGCTCTTCCTGTATCCCTGAGAAGTCCATGGGGATATCGCCGCCGTAGGCCAGGCTCAGGGGTTCAACGACGTGTAGAAGATGCAATTCCGCTTGATGCTGGCGGGCCATGGCTGCCGCGCGTTGCAATACCGGAATCGCCTCGTCCGAGAGGTCGATCGCCGTCAATATCCGTTGGTAGTTGGCCATGGTTTCTCCTTGCGCTGTACTTGCGGTGAGTCTATACGACATTTTATAGCACGGGTTGTACGACCAGTGTGCAATGATTTATTAAGGATAACCATGTTCTGGATCATCGCGGCGGCGGTTTTAGCATTTATGTTGGCGCCGATATTGTGGATCATTCCCAGCCCGCGCCAGCGCTTGCAGGCGGCACTTCGCGATCGGGCGAGAGCGCTGGGTGTTACCGTGCAGATCACTCAGCTGCCGCAAACCCGTCGCCAAAAAGTGCGCAAGGAAGAAACCGTCAACGGGCTATGCTATGCCATGACCCTGCCAAAAGCCCGCGCCGGCGAGCGCTGGCGATATTGGCCCGATGGCGCCGAAGACGATGTGCCCGCTCCGCCTGCTGCGGTGCAAGATCGCATTGCCGGCCTGCGTGACCGGCTGCCGAAAGACGCCATAGTGATCGAGGCCAGTGGCCGAATGGTAAAAGTGTTTTGGCGCGAGGCGAACGCGGATATCGCGGCAGTTGAAAATTTGGCTGATATCCTCAATACACTAGTATCAGATTAAGGTTGGAGTATGTCGCAACAGACAAAGGTAGAGCTTGGTCGTTATCGGCACTATAAAGGTGGTGAGTACCAGGTCTACGGCGTAGCGCGTCACAGTGAATCCGAAGAGCTGCTGGTGGTATATCGCCCCTTGTACGGGCAGTCAGAGCTATGGGTTCGGCCTGTTGATATGTTTCTCGAGCATGTTGATATCGACGGTACCTCAACGCCCCGTTTTGCGCTGATTGAGCAAAATAAGGAAGCCATTTAGGGGCGATGTCGGGTTGGCATTATTGTGACCAGCCTTGACCACCGAGGATTGAACACTTATATATGTCGCCTCGCCACTGGCGCGTCATCTAATCGCATTTTGCAGATAAGGGTAATATGGGTAAATCTCTGGTAATCG
>NZ_CAXGPO010000048.1:0-21360 GCF_964011655.1 uncultured Spongiibacter sp.
TTTTGCATCGCGGTTCTGGCCGGTATCGCCAGTTTCGTCGTGACAGACTATGCCGTGAGTCTATATACTTGCGGCAATTTTTTGAGCTGGGTGACCGTGCTCACCCCGCCTCCCGGGCCAGCATCTGCTCGGAATCGCAGAATTTTTATTTTCGCGTTTAACCATAAGAGTGTCAGAGAGCCTTATGATCAAAATCTCCAGGGGCCTGGATTTGCCCATATCCGGCGCACCCGAGCAGCGTATTGAGCCAGGACCCAAAGTCCGCTCGGTGGCTGTACTCGGGTTCGACTATGTTGGTATGAAGCCAACAATGGCGGTGAAAGTAGGGGACCGTGTAAAAACGGGCCAACTTCTATTTACCGACAAAAAAACTGCAGGTGTACGCTACACCGCGCCGGCTACCGGTGTGGTGTCAGCCATCAACCGCGGCGAAAAGCGTGTGCTGCAGTCGGTCGTTATCGATGTTGAAGATGACGACTACGAAGCGTTCGCCAGCTATTCTGCCGAGCAGCTAAGCGGGCTGAGCAGAGACCAGGTTGCTGGAAACTTGCAGCAGTCAGGGCTTTGGACAGCACTGCGCACGCGGCCATTCAGTAAGGTGCCTGCGTTAGATGCCTCACCAGCTGCGATTTTTGTTACGGCAATCGATACTCAGCCACTGTCTGGCGATCCACAATTAGTGATCGCAGAAGCAGAGCAGGACTTTGCTAACGGCCTTGAAGTGCTGAGCAAGCTCACCACTGGCAAAGTTCATCTTTGTGTCGCCGCCGGTAGCCAAGCGCCGAGCATCAATAACAGTCAGCTGCAGGTCAGCGAATTTGCCGGTGCGCATCCGGCAGGTTTGGTGGGCACGCATATGCACTTCCTGGAAGGCGCTAGCCTCAGCAAGCAGCTGTGGCACGTTGGTTATCAGGATGTGATTGCCTTCGGACGCTTGTTTACCACGGGTAAATTGCAAGCGGATCGCGTCGTCGCACTGGGCGGCCCGCAAGTTGAACAACCGCGACTGCTCAGAACACGTCTGGGTGCGAGCTTGGAAGAGCTTTGTGCCGGTCAATTGAAAGCGGGCGAAAACCGATTGATTTCTGGTTCCGTACTCGGTGGTAGAACCGCGCGCGGTGCAATGGCGTATCTCGGCCGCTACCACAATCAGGTGAGTGTCCTTCTTGAAGGTGTGCAGCGCGATTTCATGGGTTGGCTATCGCCCGGTGCAAACAAGCACTCGACCCTGCGTATTTACCTCAGCCAATTCCTGAAGAAGCGTCTGCCATACACCACCAATACCAATGGTAGCGAGCGCGCTATGGTGCCGGTCGGTGCTTACGAGCGGGTTATGCCCCTAGATATTTTGCCTACCCAGTTGTTGCGTGCCCTCATCGTAGGGGACACACAGATGGCGCAAGATTTGGGCTGCCTCGAACTGGACGAAGAAGATTTGGCGCTGTGTACCTACGTTTGCCCTGGCAAATATGAATACGGCCCGATTCTCCGTGACAATCTCAGCCGTATTGAGAAGGAGGGTTAAATCATGGGTCTGCGAACTATTCTCGACGATCTGGAACCGCATTTTGAAAAAGGTGGCCGCTTTGAAAAGTGGTATGCCCTTTACGAAGCGGTTGACACTATTTTTTATTCGCCGGGTTCGGTAACAAAAACTACGGCCCATGTGCGCGACGGTGTCGATCTTAAGCGCATCATGATCACCGTGTGGTTCTGTGCGTTTCCCGCCATGTTCTACGGTATGTGGAATATCGGTTTCCAGGCCAACACCATCATGGCCGATATGGGTATCGCCGCTGGTGAAGGCTGGCGCCACGCTCTGATCGGTATGTTTGCCGGTTACAACCCGGCCAGCGTGTGGGACAACTTCTGGCATGGCTTCTGGTACTTTATTCCGGTTTATGCCGTGACCTTTGCGGTCGGCGGTTTCTGGGAAGTACTGTTTGCCATGAAGCGCGGTCACGAGGTGAATGAAGGCTTCTTCGTTACCTCTATTTTGTTCGCACTGATTTGCCCCCCGTCAATTCCTCTTTGGCAGGTAGCCCTGGGTATCAGCTTCGGTGTGGTTGTTGGTAAGGAAGTATTCGGTGGTACCGGTAAAAACTTCCTTAACCCAGCGCTGACCGGTCGTGCCTTTTTGTTCTTCGCCTATCCTGCACAGCTTTCTGGCGATGCAGTGTGGACGGCGGTAGACGGTTACACTGGGGCGACGGCATTGTCGGTTGTGGCCAGCGACGGTATGGCGGCACTGCAGGACAAACTGACATGGTTCGATGCGTTCAGCGGTAACATGCACGGCTCCATGGGTGAGGTATCCACTATCGCGATCCTTATTGGCGGCGCTGTTCTGCTTTGGACGGGGATCGCTTCCTGGCGCATTGTACTGGGTGTATTCAGCGGCATGGTGGCGCTGTCGTTGCTGTTTAACGGTATCGAAAGTGATAACCCCATGATGGCTATGCCCTGGTATTGGCACTTCGTTTTGGGTGGTTTCGCCTTCGGTATGATCTTCATGGCCACCGACCCGGTTTCCTCGGCCATGACCAATACCGGCAAGTTCATTTTTGGTTTGCTGATCGGTTGTATGGTTGTCCTGATCCGCGTCGTTAACCCCGCCTTCCCAGAAGGTATGATGTTGGCAATTCTTTTCGCCAACCTGTTCGCACCACTGATTGACCATTTCGTGGTTCAAGCAAACATCAAACGGAGGTTGGCACGTGGCTAATAACGACAGTATTCAAAAAACACTGCTGGTCGCGGTAACACTCTGTATCGTCTGTGCATTGTTCGTTTCCTCGGCGGCAGTCATGCTGAAACCGGCTCAAGTTGCCAACAAAGCGGAAGACCGCAAGGCAAATATCCTCGCTGCTGCGGGCATGCTTGACCCAGAGAAAAGCATCGATGAGCAATTCGAGCGTGTGACTACGCGCATTGTTGACCTCAACACAGGCAAATTTACCGACCAATTTGATGTTGCAAGCTTCGAGCAAAGCAGCGTCGCTAAAGATCCGCAAACTTCAGTGGATCTGGGTGGTGACGACATTGCCAAGATAAAGCGCCGCGAAAATTACGCGACGGTCTATCTTGTTGAGAGCAATGGCGAGCTGGACAAGATCATTCTTCCGGTGCGCGGCGCTGGGTTGTGGTCAACACTTCACGGCTTTTTAGCATTGGAAAACGACCTCAATACCGTTGCCGGCTTGGGCTTCTTCGAGCACGGTGAAACACCGGGGCTTGGCGGCGAGGTTGATAACCCGAACTGGAAAGCGCTGTGGCCGGGTAAAAAGGTCTACGACGAAGGTGATGCAAAAATTCAGTTGATCAAGGGCAGTGTCGATGCCAACACGGCAGAAGCAGAGCACAAGGTTGACGGTTTGAGTGGAGCAACTTTGACCAGTCGCGGTGTAACCAATCTACTGCAATTCTGGATGGGCGAGAATGGCTACAAGCCTTTCTTGAGCAACCTGCAGTCAGGGGAGGCCTAAGTAATGGCAACGATGAAAGAGGCATTGACCTCACCCATATTTAAAAACAACCCAATAGCGCTGCAGATCCTCGGTATTTGTAGTGCCTTGGCGGTAACCTCAAGCATGAAGGTTACCCTGGTAATGTGTATTTCTGTGATTTTCGTTACGGCGTTTTCCAACCTCGCCGTATCGATGATTCGCAACCACATTCCTGGCGCTATCCGTATCATCGTACAGATGGTTATTATTGCCTCGTTGGTTATCGTGGTTGACCAGGTACTCAAGGCCTACGCCTATGCCATCAGTAAGCAGCTGTCGGTATTCGTTGGTTTGATCATCACCAACTGTATCGTTATGGGGCGCGCTGAAGGCTTCGCAATGAAGAATCCACCGCTGGCGAGCTTTATCGATGGTATCGGTAACGGCTTGGGCTATAGCGTGGTGTTGTTCAGTGTGGCGTTCGTGCGTGAGCTGCTCGGTTCCGGAAGCCTGTTTGGTATCGAGATTCTCGCCACAATTAACAACGGCGGCTGGTATGTACCTAATGGCTTGCTGCTGCTGCCTCCCAGTGCATTCTTCTTGATCGGTTTCTTCATCTGGATCCTGCGTAGTGCAGACAAAGAGCAGGTAGAAGAGGAAGAATTTAAAATCACTAAGAATACACGCAGCGTTAAGGAGGCCTTCTGATGGAACACTATCTCAGCCTGTTCGTCAGGTCGGTGTTTATCGAGAATATGGCGCTGGCCTTCTTTCTTGGTATGTGTACCTTCTTGGCAATTTCAAAAAAAATCCAGGCCGCCATTGGCCTTGGTATTGCGGTAATTGTTGTACTGACACTTACTGTGCCGGTTAACAACCTGATTTATACCTATTTGTTGCGCGACGGCGCGCTGGCGTGGGCCGGCTTCCCGGATGTGGATCTCAGCTTCCTGGGCTTGTTGAGCTACATCGGTGTTATCGCGGCTATCGTACAAATCATGGAGATGTTCCTGGACAAGTTCGTCCCGGCACTCTATAGCGCCCTGGGTGTATTCTTGCCGCTGATCACGGTGAACTGCGCAATCATGGGTGGTTCACTGTTCATGGTAGAGCGTGATTACAACTTCACTGAGTCGGTAGTTTACGGCGCGGGTGCGGGAACCGGTTGGGCGTTGGCGATTACTGCTTTGGCGGGTATCCGCGAAAAGCTCAAGTACAGCGATGTTCCCGAAGGCCTCCGCGGTCTTGGTATCACCTTTATTACTGTCGGCTTGATGTCGTTGGGCTTTATGTCCTTCGGCGGCATCGATCTGTAACCGAGAAGAAGAACTGGAGGCGTTTTAATGAATACAGTGGTTATTCTCGGTGTAACGATGTTTACCGCGATCGTGTTGTCGCTGGTAGCCGTTATCCTGTTTGCTCGCGCGCGTTTGGTGAGCAGCGGTAATGTGACCATCGAGATAAATGGTGAAAAAACAATCAGCGTACCCGCTGGCGATAAGCTATTGGGTACGCTTTCGAATCAGGGCATCTTTTTGGCATCTGCCTGTGGTGGCGGCGGTAGCTGCGCGCAGTGTAAGTGCATTGTAAAAGATGGTGGCGGCTCCATGCTTGCTACTGAAGAGGCACACTTCAGCCCCCGTGAAGCTCGCGAAGGTTGGCGTTTGTCCTGTCAGACGCCCGTCAAGCAGGACATGGTTATTGAAGTGCCTGAAGATGTCTTCGGCGTTAAGCAGTGGGAATGTACTGTTGAGTCTAACCCCAACGTGGCTACCTTCATCAAAGAGCTGACGCTCAAGCTGCCTGAAGGTGAGAACGTAGATTTCCGCGCCGGTGGTTACGTGCAGTTGGAGTGTCCGCCTCACCACGTGAAGTACTCTGACTTTGATATCCCCGAAGAGTATCGCGGCGATTGGGAGCGTTTTGGCTTCTTCAATGTTGAGTCAAAAGTTGACGAGACCGTTGTGCGCGCTTACTCAATGGCCAACTATCCCGAAGAGAAGGGCATTGTTAAGTTCAATATTCGTGCAGCAACACCGCCGCCGAATAATCTTTCGTTGCCAGCTGGCCAGATGTCTTCCTGGGTATTCAGCCTGAAGCCCGGTGACAAAGTTAAGGTGTACGGCCCCTTCGGTGAGTTCTTTGCTAAGGAAACTGAGGCAGAGATGGTATTCATCGGTGGTGGTGCGGGTATGGCGCCAATGCGTTCGCACATCTTTGACCAGCTCAAGCGTTTGAATTCCAAGCGTAAGATCTCTTTCTGGTACGGCGCTCGCTCATTGCGCGAGGCGTTCTACATGGACGAGTACGACAAGCTGGCGGAAGAAAACGACAACTTCGAGTGGCACCTGGCACTGTCTGACCCGCAGCCTGAAGACAATTGGGAAGGTTTGACGGGCTTCATTCACACTGTGTTGTACGAAAACTATCTGAAGGACCACGAGGCACCTGAAGATTGTGAGTTCTACATGTGTGGACCCCCGATGATGAACGCGGCAGTGATTAAAATGCTCGAGGATTTGGGCGTAGAACCGGAGAATATTCTTCTTGATGACTTCGGTGGTTAAGCGATCTCTGTCCGTGGAAAAAGCAGCCTTAGTGCTGCTTTTTCTGTTTTTAAGTGCCTGTAGTCCGGCGCCAGAGGAAATTATCCAGTTCAGTGGCGAGACGATGGGCACCACCTACCACGTCACGCTGCGAAACCCCGGTGATTTGCACGCAGAGCGCTTGAAGCAACAGCTCGACTATCAGCTCGCGCACTTTAACCAAATTGCGTCGACCTATATTGAAGACTCTGAGCTAAATCAGCTAAACCGCGCGCCCATCGGTGAGTGGCAACAGCTGAGTGAGCCGCTATATGCGATTCTGACCATGGCAATGGAGGTGAGCTGGCTTAGCGGCGGGGCATTCGATATTACCGTGGCGCCGCTGGTGGACCTTTGGGGGTTCGGGCCGGTGAAGCGCGAGGGCCGTCCGAGTGATGATGCCCTGGCCGACGTGATGGATAGGGTGGGTTATACCCGCCTGCAGCTCGATATGCTTGAGCCAAAGCTGATGAAGTCTGCGGCATTGAGCATGGATCTTTCAGCCATTGCCAAGGGCTATGGCGTCGACGCTGCCGCGATTTGGCTGACGTCGCTGGGTGTGAAAGACTACCTCGTTGAAATCGGCGGCGAAATGCGTGTGGCGGGGAAGAGCCCGCGCGGCGATGCCTGGCGCATCGGTGTTGAGAATCCGGCCGGCGGTGGCCCTCAGTTGGCGATATCCCTGGGCGATATTGCGGTGGCGACCTCCGGTGACTACCGCAACTATTTCGAGCAGGATGGTGTGCGCTATTCTCACACTATTGACCCGCGCACTGGCAGGCCCATCACTCACACGCTGGCGTCGGTGACGGTGCTTGATCCATCGTGCGCCTTCGCTGACGCGATGGCGACCGCGCTGTCCGTAATGGGTACGGAGCGTGCGCTGGCGCTTGCTGAAGCTCAGGATTTACCTGTGTATATTATTGAGAAAGGGGAAGAGGGCTTTGTCAGTCGTTACAGCTCGGCCTTTGCTCCCTATCTACCGAAGGAGTAAGTGATGGCGACTATTTTTGCAGCAGTACTGGTGATGTTGCTGATCGTGGCGGCGATGTCAGTCGGCGTTATCTTTGGACGCAAGCCGATAGCGGGCTCTTGCGGCGGCGTGGGTGCAGCGTTGGCTGATCCGGATTATGTCTGTGACCTCTGCGGGAACGACCCGAATAAGTGTAAAGAAGAGTCCGAGAAAGCGGCCATGCAGGCTGACAGCAAGCAATTTTATGACGCTAGCCGCGACTAGCGGTTCTTGTGCGCCGCAGACAGCGGCGCAATAACTGCGGTTTCTTGTCCCGACAATGCTAGTATAGAGGCCCAACCGTTCACGGCCCCCAGCAACACTATGCCAGCTTCACTCCCATTCTTTATTGGTCTTCGCTACTTTCGCAAGGGTGCGGGTGATGACCGTTTTCTATCCTTGATGTCGTGGTTTTCACTATTGGGCATGATGCTCGGTGTTGTCTCACTGATCGTCGTGACCGCCGTCATGAATGGCTTTGAAGCCGAGCTACAGAAACGGGTGTTGTCAGTGTTACCCCATGCGTATGTGGAGGGGCCGAATCAACGCCTGGATGATTGGCCAGCACAGCGACAAGCGATAGCCTCGGCGCCAGGGCTAAAGGCCTCGGCACCCTACGTCGGTGGCAAGGCGATGCTGTCGGCGGCAGGCAGAATACAGGGCGTTGCGATGTACGGCATCGACCCCGAATTAGAGCGATCAGTGTCATCGGTCGCCGAAAAAATGATCGCCGGTCGCTACTTGAGCGAAACGCCCGGTCACTACGAAGTGGTAGTCGGCGATATCCTTGCGCGGCAGTTGGATTTGATGCCCGGCGACACGCTGCGGGTGGTTTTACCGAAGGTCACCGTCACGCCCTTTGGTTTATTTCCCCGGGAGCGGGTTTTCACCGTTGTTGGAATGTTTTCAGCGGGCGCGCAGCTTGATGCCAGCACCGCGTTTATCCATCTTCAGGACGCGCAAAAACTCTATCAACTGGGCACTGCTGTGCAGGGCTTGCGCCTGCAGTTTAGCGACCTTCTCCAGTCGGCAAAGTGGTCTGCCGATCTACTGCCCTTGCTTCCCAAAGGCAGCACAGTGGTGGACTGGAGTGTCAGCCAGGGCAGCCTGTTTCAAGCCGTTAAGATGGAAAAGCTGATGGTGAGGCTGCTGTTGATGTTTATCGTCATCATCGCCGCCTTCAATATTATTTCCATTTTAAGTATGGCCGTTTCCTCTCGGCGCGGCGCCATTGCGGTGTTGCGTACCATGGGTGCATCGCCTGGCAGCATCACCGGGATATTCATTGTCTACGGGGTCGCAACCGGGCTGTGCGGTGTGTTGTTGGGCTTGCTGATTGGCGTGCCGCTGGCAGTGAATATTGGTGACGTCGTCGCGTGGTTAGAGTCCGTGACAGGTCTGTATGTGTTTGATCCGCAGGTGTACTTTATCAGCCGAATACCGTCGCTGCTGAGGGTGACGGATATTTTGTGGATTTGCGGTTTTGGTCTCGCACTAAGTGTATTGGCCACATTGTATCCCGCGCGCCAGGCGGCCAAAGTCCAGCCGGCAGAAGCATTGCGCTACGAGTAAATGAAAAATATGGAACAACTAAGCACCGCGAAACCGGTTTTACACTGCCAAGCCCTCTGCAAGCGTTATCGCCAGGGGGACGGCGAGCTCACCATTCTCGATAACATCGAGCTTGTGGTGAAGAAGGGGGAAATGCTGGCGATAGTCGGGCCCTCAGGGGCTGGTAAAACCACCTTGTTGCATATGCTGGGAGGCTTAGACTTGCCCAGTAGTGGTCGGGTGCTGATTAACGACCGTGATATCGCCGCTCTTAATGACCGTGACCGCAGTCGTCTGCGCAATGCCGAGCTGGGCTTTGTCTACCAATTTCACCACCTGTTGGCAGAATTCAGCGCGGTCGAAAACGCCGCAATGCCGCTGCTTGTTGCCGGTAGAAAGCGGCGTGAGGCAATGGCGGAGGCCGCGAGCTTGCTGGAGCGCGTTGGCTTGGGCAGTCGGCTCAGCCATCGTCCCGCCCAGCTTTCCGGTGGCGAGCGGCAGCGCGTGGCCATTGCCCGGGCGCTGGTCAATCGCCCGGCTTGTGTGTTGCTTGATGAACCAACCGGGAATTTGGACGGTGATACCGCTGAGTCTGTGCACGCGCTGCTCGCTGAACTTAACCGCGAGTCTGCAACGAGTTTTTTAATTGTTACCCACGACCTACAACTGGCGCAGCGCATGGACAGGATTCTGGAATTGCGGGCTGGCCAATTGACCCAGAAGGTATAGCAGTGGCCGGTATCTCCAGATTTATTGGTTTGCGCTATAGCACCGGCGGTGATGGCAGTCAGCTGATGTCATTTCTATCGCGGTTGTCCATGGCGGGGTTGATATTGGGCATTGCCATGCTGATTACCGTGTTGTCGGTAATGAACGGTTTTGACCGGGAGATGCGCCAGCGTATTCTCGCCCTTGTGCCTCACATAAGTATGGTGCCCTGGAATGGCGGCGACGCCGATTGGCAGTCATTTCGCAGCAGTGTTCTTGCACATTCTGAGGTTCGCGCTGTGGCGCCCTTTGTACAGGGCAACGCGCTGTTAGTGAAGTCCAGTCAGGCCGAGCCGGTGCAGTTCTTTGGGGTCGACCTTGCGCAGGAAGCGACGGTGTCGCAGATGACACAGTTCGCTGATTTCAGCGCATTTCAGGAGCAGAGCGTCGTGCTTGGTAAGGGGCTTGCGACGCGCCTTGGACTGGCGGCGGGAGACTCGTTGAGCTTGGCAATTCCCCAGCCGGAGAAGGGGGGAGTGCGGTTTTATCGCTTTACGCTTGCGGCGATTTTCAGCAGTGGCACGGAGCTTGACCAACAGCTGGTGTTGATGCCGCTGGCTACGGCGCAGTCATTATTGTCGAATCAGTCGTTGTCGTTGCGGGTTGCCCTGCACGACGTGTTTGCAGCGCCGAAAGTGGCCTGGGAGTTGTCAACAGTGCATGGTCGACACTACCGGTTGCGTGATTGGAGTCAGCAATTTGGCAATATGTATCACGCGATACAAATGTCGAAAAAGTTAGTGGTGATAATGATGTTGGCTGTAGTGGCCGTTGCGGTATTCAACATTGTTTCAACACTGGTGCTTGTGGTGAATGACAAGCGCTCGGATATTGCCATTCTGCGCAGCCAGGGTGCCACACAGAGCGACATTCTGAAAACCTTTATGGTGTACGGCGCAATCATTGGCGGTATTGGCACACTCATTGGCGCCATACTGGGCGTGCTCTTCTCGCTGGTGATTGGTGATCTTGTGGCTGGCCTGGAGCAGGTGTCCGGAGCGCAGCTGTTGCGCTCGGATGTCTACCCAATTAGTTATCTGCCGACTGATATTCGCGCCAGCGACGTCGCGATTGTAAGTGCGGCGGCGTATTTTATGAGTGTTTTTGCCAGTTTGTATCCCGCATGGCGAGCATCGCGGCTCGCGCCCGCGCATACCCTGCGGCAGCAGTAACAGGGATCAGTTAGGTGTTTTTGCTCTGCGCTGCTGTTGACGTTTACGCCAGCGGCGCACAACGTGCACGCGCCACAGTATGTGGATACCCACCGCACCGACCAGGCCGCAGAATAGCCCGGTCAGCAAGCAGCCAAGCAAGAATGGCCGCCACAACAAAATCAGTTCATCCTGAATCCACTGCCAAGACAGCTCAAAGGCGAAGTCCTTGGCAGGCACATCAAGCAGGGCAGCACCCACTTTGTAGCTAAAATAGAAGAAGGCCGGCATGGTAACGGGGTTGGTGATCCATACCAGCATTACCGATAGCGGCAGATTTGCCCGCAGCAAAATAGCCAGCAGTGCCGCAAGGAGCATTTGTGTGGGAATGGGCACAAAGGCAGTGAACAGACCAATAAAAAACGCAAAGGTCACTGAGCGGCGATTTAAATGCCACAGATTGGGTTCGTGAAGAAGACTGCCGAACACGCGCACTGAGGGGTGTTCACGCATGCGCTCGGGAGCCGGAAGCCATCGCTTGAAGAATTTACGAGCCATTGGCCCCACTTTACGTAAAATGAATGCACATGACAGCCGCTAGCACAGTGCCATGCGGCGTTATTATGCATGTAAGTCGAGAGCGAGACCAGTATGTTGTCATGGATGACATTTGCTGCAGCCGGGCTGGCAGTGCCTCCTTTTCTGCCGGAGGTCATCGACTGGCGCCTGCTCGTCGGCGCTGCGATTGCTGCTGGCCTGATGGTAAAACGGCAGTGGCGAGGCGCAGCGGTAGCGTTTTTCCTCGCTTGCGGCTACAGCGCGCATTATTGCGAGCAGCGCGTCGCTCAGCTTCCCCCAGCAGGAGACATGCCGACAAAGGCGGTTTTCGACGCCCTGATCCTCGGCCCAATTGAGGAACAGAGCGGCTATGGGCGGGTTTACTATCGCTTTGATATTCAGTTGGCCGCGGGGCAGTGTGCCGACGGCTACTGCCCCGCCGGTCGCGCCCGATACCGTGTGAACTATTACGGCGCCCGTCCCCCTCAAGCTGGCACCTGGGCGAGGTTGACGCTGCGCTTGCGACCGCCAACGGGTGCCCGGTCAGCGGGGGCTTTTGACTACGGCCAGTGGCTGATTGCCAACGGCTACGCCGGGCGCGGTTATGCCAAAGTCATTGTGCCAATCGCAGGGACTGAACACGCAGCCAGTATTGGTGTTCGCTATCAGCAACTGCGTAATCGCTTGTTGAGTCAGCAACGCGAGGCGCTCGTTGGCCTGTCGCGGCAGGGTATTATGCGGGCGCTGCTCTACGCGGATCGGCGCGATGTCAGCGACGAGGATTGGGCGCTGCTTTCCCGAACCGGCACCAGTCACCTGATGGCCATATCAGGTATGCATATTGGCATTGTTATGGCGTGGGGCTTTGTTCTGGCTCGCCTGCTTGGCGCCGTATTAACACGAGGCGGGCAGGGCAGTGTGTGGTTGGGGCCGGCTCTTGGGTTTGCTCTGGCCAGCGCTTATGCCGCAATGGCCGGGTTTACGCTGCCCACTCAGCGGGCATTAATCATGGCCGCCGTGCTATGCGTCGGGCTGCTACTACAACGGCGCATATCGCCGTGGCAGGGCCTTCAGATTGCGCTGGTATTGGTGCTAATGCGCGACCCACTGGCACTGCACAGTGCTGGGTTTTATCTGTCATTTGTTGCTGTGGGCGTGTTGCTGATGCTGACAATGGGCGTGCAGTCGGGCCAGGCCGCGTGGCGCAAACTGCCGCTTCTTCAAGCGCAACTGTTATTCGTATTATTGCCGGTGCTGGCGATTTGGGGTTTCGGCTCAGGCGTCGCGGCATTGCCGGCAAATTTAGTGGCAATTCCTGCGCTCGCGCTGGTCATTATGCCGGTGCTCTTTATCGCGTTATTGGCGGCTTGGCTAGGCTTGCCCGATTTTGGCCTATTTTCTGCCGCGAATTCGTTGCTCAAGTGGCTGTTTAATTATCTTGAGCTGCTGTCACAGCTGCCATATTGGCAGCCCGCGCTTAGCGTTTTATCGATCCTGTGCCTACTGTTGGCTGCGGGTTTACTGTTGTTGCCCCGCGGCATATTGGGTCGCCCTTTGGCGGTGATTTTTGCCGGGCTAGCTTTGTTACAAACACCGCCATCGCCGCCACCCGGCCATGTATGGGTGAGTGTGTTAGATGTAGGCCAGGGCTTGTCGGTGTTGGTTCAACAAGGGCGACGTGCGTTGATCTACGACACCGGGCCGAGCTTCTCGGCGCGCTACAACAGTGTTGATGCGGTGCTACTTCCGCTGCTTCGTCGCCGCGGCATTCACCGGGTCGATCGCTTAGTTCTCAGTCACGGAGACCGCGATCACGCTGGCGCGGCCGACAGGCTGGTGAGCGCGGTGCCGGTGAAGCAGGTGCTGTCCGGCGAACCCGAGCGACACCGCGAATTGGCGGCGAAGAACTGTCATTTCGCGTCACCCTGGTTGTGGGACGGTGTGGAATACCGTTTTCTACGCTATTCGCCCTCTCGTGACAGCAAGAGCAATAACCGCAGCTGCGTTCTGCTTTTTCGCGCTGGCGATCACCGAGTACTGCTGACCGGCGACATTGAACGGGGTATTGAAGCAAAATTGGCGCGAAATTGGCCCCCAGAGGTAGCGCTGGACATGCTCCTGGCGGCGCATCACGGTAGTAAAAGCTCCTCGTCTGATGTATTTCTCCGCGCTACTCAGGCCGAGCACGTTGTCTTTGCGGCCTCGCGGTTTAACACCTACGGACACCCTGCCAAAGACGTTACCGAGCGTTTTCAAAGGCTGGGAAGCCGCTGTTGGCAAACAGGCATCCACGGTAGTGTGCATTTCGAGATGACAAGCGAGGGCATGCAACTTTTGCGATATGACGGGAAAAAGCGCTACTTCTGGCAGATTACCCCCAAAGATGTGTGCGCCGTGCCGTATTCAGGGCCGTGATGACTTTTTCATTGCCAGCATCGCTGTATAATGCAGCGACAAAAATAAAGAGGCTGTGCTGTGCTGGAACTCGTCAAAGCTGGTGGCTGGCTAATGCTACCAATCATCCTTTCTTCCATTCTCGCCCTGGCAATTTGTGTAGAACGTTTTTTAGCGCTGAACCCCGACAAGGTCGCCCCGCGCAATTTGCTCAATCAGGTGTGGGGCTGGATGCAAAACAAGCAGCTGGATAATGAAAAACTTCGCCAGCTGCGCAAGGGCTCGCCACTTGGCGAAATTATTGCTGCCGGGCTTGGCAACGCCAAACACGGCCGCGATATTATGAAAGAGAGCATCGAAGACGCCGCCTCCCATGTTATTCACGAGCTGGAACGCTACCTCAATGCCCTGGGAACAATTGCTGCTGTTACCCCGCTACTGGGCTTGCTGGGAACCGTGGTCGGCATGATCCGGGTATTCAGCGAGATCATGGTGCAGGGGACCGGAAATGCGGGGGTACTGGCTGGAGGTATTTCCGAGGCACTGATCACCACCGCCTCCGGACTGTGTGTAGCCATTCCCGCGCTGATTATGCACCGGTATTTCTTGCGCCGTATTGATGCCATCGTTGTGACGATGGAGCAAGATACCATCAAACTCATTAATGCCGTCCACGGCGATGTGCAAATGAAAGAAAATAGCCACTCGGGGCGCTCGGCGTGAAGTTTCGCCGGCAGCGTATCGATGACGGCGGCGTAAACCTGACGCCGCTGATCGACGTGGTATTTCTCCTGTTGATTTTCTTTATGGTGTCTACAACCTTTACTAAGGAAAGCCGTCTACAGCTGGAGTTGCCCACGGCCGAGGGTGAGTCGCTTAGCGATGACACCGACCTGATCGAAATTATCATCAACGCGCAGGGCCGTTTTCAAGTCAATGAACAATCACTGGGTGATGGTGGTCTAGAGGCATTACTTAAGGCTCTGCAGAATGCCTCGGGCGGTGATACGATGCGCCCGGTCACCATTACCGCTGACGCCAACAGCCCCCATCAAGCGGTTGTTACGGCGATGGATGCGGCGGGCCGCCTGGGCTTTGTTAAGCTTAGAATTACCACACAGGAAGCTGATGCTAGCCCAAACTAGGGCGGCTTATATTATGAGCAAAAAACCTTCAGATTTAGCTATTTATGGCCGGCTTTTAAAGTATGTTATCCCATTTTGGCCGCTGTTTTTGCTCAGTGTTCTGGGCTTCTCATTCTATTCGGGTGTGCAGGTTTTACTCGCCGATATGATGCAGCTGATCGTCGATTACATCGGCGGAAATGTTAAGCCGGGCGAGGGCGGGGTAACGGCCAAGATGATGTGGGCGCTGGGCGGTGATGACTTCCACCTGGGCTCGGCGCGTACCTGGATCGTGGTGGCACTGGTGGCACTGGGTGTTGGTCGCGGGCTGGGCTTTTTCGCGGGTAACTATTTTATTGCCGGTATCTCACACCGCTTGGTGCACGTGTTGCGGGTAGAGCTCTATCAAAAAATGCAATTCATCCCCAGTAGCTATTTCGATCGCAACTCCACGGGCGCACTGATCTCAAAAATTACCTTTAATGTCGAGCAAGTGACGGGTGCTGCGGTCAACGCCCTGAAGGTGGTACTGCGCGAAGGCACCTTTGCGATTGGCTTGATGGCCTACCTTCTGTATATGAATTGGCAGCTGACCCTGGTGTTTTTACTTGCCTTGCCAATGATCGGCGTGACCGTGTGGTGGGTGGGCAAGCGCTTTCGCAAGATCAGCCGCAAGATCCAGAACGCAATGGGCGAGGTGAACCAAGTCACCAACGACAGTATTAATGCCTATCGTGAAATTCGCCTGTATGGCGGCAGCGTCCAGGAAGCAAAGCGATTTCAGGCGGCAAGCGAAAAAAACCGCAATCAAAATATTAAAATGGCGTTCTACAACGCCATTAGTCCAACGGTCATTCAATTTCCGGTGGTGTTGGCGACGGGCCTGTTGATCTGGATTGCTCTGGGGCTTACCGGCCAAATGACACCCGGTTCTTTTGTGGCCTACCTTTCCGCGGCGCTCTTTTTGCCCAAACCCATTCGCCAACTGGCGGAAGTGAGCAGCGTGATTCAGAAGGGCCTCGCGGCCGCCGAGAGTATTTTTGAATTTCTCGATGCCGAACAGGAAAAAGACGAGGGTCGCATCGAGTGTGAACGTGTGCGCGGCGAGATAGACATCCGCCACCTCAATTTTCGTTACGGCCCGGAGCTGCCGAACGTGCTCACCGATATTAATCTGCATGTGGAGCCCGGTACGTCGCTAGCCTTGGTGGGCCTTTCTGGCTCCGGCAAGTCCACCTTGGTCAGCTTGCTGTCGCGTTTTTACCAACACAGTGAAGGTGAGCTGTTGCTCGACGGCGTTGATATTCGCGATTACACCCTGGATAACCTGCGCCACAATATCGCCTTGGTTACCCAGCAAGTGACGCTGTTCAATGACACGGTGTACAACAATATTGCCTATGGCAGCATGGCATCGGCCAGCCGTGAAGAGGTGCTTAGCGCGGTTGAGGCGGCCCACGCCAGCGACTTTATTAATAGTTTGCCTGAGGGAATTGATACCGTCATCGGTGAGGACGGCGTCATGCTATCCGGCGGTCAGCGTCAGCGTTTGGCCATTGCCCGGGCATTTTTGAAAAATGCGCCGCTGCTGATACTCGACGAGGCAACGTCGGCGCTCGATAACCAGGCGGAATCCCATATTCAAAAAGCGATGGAAGAGGTCATGAAAGGCCGCACGACCATCGTGATTGCCCACCGACTCAGCACTATTGAGAGTGCCGACCAAATCGTGGTGATGGAGGAGGGGCGCATTCTGGAGCGGGGCAGCCACGCTGACTTGTTGGCCTTGGGGCAACGCTACGCTCAGTTGTATAACCGCAATTTTGAGGAAGATAGTGAAGCTTGAGCAATGGCTGAATGCGCGTTGGTACGGGCGGCCGGGAATGCTGTATGCATTCTGGCCTCTGGAGTGCCTGTTTCGCGCATTGGCCGCATTGCGACGGCGCAATACCCGGCCACAGCGCTGTTCGGCGCCGGTTATTGTGGTCGGCAATATCGCTGTGGGTGGCAGTGGTAAAACCCCCGCTGTTTTAGCGATCGCCCAGCACCTCCAGCAGCGCGGTTGGCGCCCCGGAATCGTTAGCCGCGGTTATGGTGGTAAAGCTGCGCAGTATCCCTTATTCGTCACCAATGCCACACAGCCCTCGGAAGCGGGCGATGAACCCTGCCTGATGGCGCGGCGCAGCGGCCTGCCGGTTGCGGTAGCGCCAGACAGGGTTGCCGCTGCAAATTTGTTAGTGGACGAGCACGCGTGCAACGTCATTATCAGCGACGATGGTCTGCAGCATTATCGCCTCTACAGAGATGTTGAAATTCTGCTTGTTGACGCAGCGCGCGGCTTTGGCAATGGCCACTGCCTGCCACTTGGGCCGCTGCGGGAACCGCCGCGGCGCAGCGAAGAGGTGGATCTGGTCATCAGCAACGGCCGCGTTGAAAGCGATGTTCTGGCGGCGTTATCCGCCTATGAAATGCGCCTGAAGGGCGACACCTTGATCAATGTTCACTCGGGCGAGCGACGCACGGCAGCAGACTGGCCCGAGAATGCCCGCCGGGTGAATGCGATTGCGGGTATTGGCCATCCACCACGCTTTTTTGCCGCATTGACTGAGCTGGGCTTTGACTGTCGAGGGCAGGCTTTTCCCGACCACTACGAATATCGACCCGAAGACCTACAGCAGGACTCATCATTGCCACTGGTGATGACGGAGAAAGATGCGGTTAAATGCGCACAGATCAGTCCGGCGGACAGCTGGATGCTTCCTGTTGATGCCGTGTTGCCCGACACGTTTTTTGAATCGCTTGATCAGTTACTCGACCGAGTTGCCTAAACGCCAGAGGTTTCCATGTCTTACACCGTTATTATTCCAGCCCGTTACGCCTCGAGCCGTCTGCCGGGGAAACCGCTGATGGACATCGCGGGCATGCCGATGATTCAGCATGTATGGCTGCGCGCCTCACAGAGCGGCGCCGAACGAGTGGTGATTGCAACCGAAGATGAACGCGTGGCCCGCCGCTGTGAAGCGTTTGGGGCGCAAGTTTGCATGACCAGTGCTGAGCACGAGAGTGGCACTGACCGCTTGCAAGAGGTGGTTGCCAAATTGGGGCTTGCCGATGACGATATCGTGGTCAATGTCCAAGGTGACGAGCCCCTGCTGCCCGCACCGGCAATAGAGCAAGTGGCGCAAAACCTCGCGGCCAATACTCAGGCCGGCATTGCAACACTGAAAGAGCCGATTGACGATGCCGCGACGGTCTTCAATCCCAATGCGGTAAAAGTGGTGAGCGATCGTCAGGGTTTAGCACTGTACTTTAGCCGCGCCCCCATCCCGTATTGCCGCGACCAATGGTCCGATGGCCAGGGGGTGTTGCCTGAGGGCGTTGAATACTGGCGGCATATTGGTATCTACGCCTACCGCGTCGGCTTTCTGCACCAGTTTGTAAGCTGGCCCGCGGGCGAGCTGGAGAGTTGTGAGCGCCTGGAACAGCTTCGGGCTATGGAGAACGGCGTGCGCATACATGTGGCGCAGAGCTGTGTCGATATTCCCGGCGGTGTAGACACCGAAGAAGACCTCAATGCGGTGCGCGCCATTTTGGAGTCAGGCCGTGGTTAAGCGGGTGTTATTTGTCTGCCTGGGAAACATATGCCGCTCGCCGACGGCGCACGGCGTATTTTTGCACAAGGTGATTGATGCCGGTTTGCAGGCGCAGATCGAGATTGACTCGGCGGGCACCGCGGCTTGGCATACCGGCAAGTCGCCAGATGAGCGCAGCCAAGCCTTCGCCGCGCGGCGCGGCTACGATTTATCAGCCCTGCGTGCCCGGCAGGTATGTGAAGCCGACTTTTATCGCTTTGACTATATATTGGCGATGGACCGCGCCAATATGGATTCCTTGGCAGAGATCGCCCCGAATGATGCCAGCGCGACAGTCTCCTTATTACTGAACTTTGGCAGCAGCACGATTGAAGAGGTTCCCGATCCATACTACGGCGGCGATGACGGCTTTAACGCCGTGTTAGATCTTGTCGAGGACGCATCAGAGGGGCTGTTACAGGCTCTGCAGCGAGAACATTAATGTTGGAAATCGCCAAAAACGTCTCACTGCTCAATCATAATACCCTTGGCGTAGCGGCGCAGGCATACGCCTACAGCGCGATCGACAGCGACGGCGACTTGCGCGACGCCCTGCAGTACGCCGAGCAGCACGGCCTGCCGAGCCTCGTACTGGGCGGCGGTAGCAATATAGTATTGAGTGATGACTACCCCGGTTTAGTGATACACATGCGCCAGCGCGGTATCAGCGCAAGTCCCATTGAGGGCGGCGTGGCGCTGCGGGTTGCCGCAGGCGAAAACTGGGATGCCTTGCTGCGGTATTGTCTGGATCAAGGGTGGTATGGGCTCGAAAACCTGATAGCCATTCCCGGGTCGGTGGGGGCCGCACCGGTGCAAAATATAGGCGCATACGGGGTGGAGCTGTCTCATTGCCTGGCCTGGGTAGAGGGCTGGGATCGGCGGCTCGGCGAGCGCCGGCGTCTGTCGGCAGAGCAGTGCCAGCTGGCCTATCGGGACAGTATTTTTAAGGGCGCGTTGCGCGATCAATTCATCATTACTGAGGTTGGGCTGCATCTGCGCCATCGCGCCCACGCCAATACCGATTATCCTGCGCTGCGGCAATTCCTTGTCGAGCACGGCGAATCACCCGAGGAGGTTCACCCTCGCGTTGTTGCGCAAGCCGTTGCCGCTATCCGTGCTGCTAAGCTTCCCGATGTGCACGCTGAGCCGAATGCCGGCAGTTTTTTCAAAAACCCGCTGGTCAGTGCTGATGTCGCCAAGCAATTACTTATCGACTTTCCGGAGATGGCGCACTGGCCGATGCCCGATGGGCAGGTGAAGCTGGCCGCTGCGTGGTTAGTGGACCAGTGCGGCTGGAAAGGGCGTCGTCTTGGCCCGGTCGGCGTGCACCCCAAGCAGGCCATCGTTCTGGTGAATTACCAGCAGGGCAGGGGCGAGGATATTCTTGCCCTCGCCGATGCCATCATTGACGATGTCGCCCGGCGCTTTGGTGTGCAGTTGGCTATCGAACCGCGGGTTTACTGACGATGGCGACCGGTGAACGGGAGATACAACTTCCCGGCGGTGCGCTAATTTATCAGGCGGATTTTGTACCGGCGCCGGATCAGTTGTTCCAGCAGTTGCGTGACCACGTTATGTGGCAGCAGCCGATGCTGCAGGTTTTCGGGCGTTGGTCTCCAACGCCGCGCCTGGTGAGCTTTGTCGGCGACGATGGGTTGAGCTATCGCTACAGCGGTCAGCAGCAAGATAGTATGCCGTGGCCAGATGCCCTGTTACCGCTAAAAGCCGCGCTGGCTGATAAATACGGTTTGTTATTCAACTGTGCACTATTAAATTACTACCGTGACGGCAAGGACTGCATGGGCTGGCACAGTGATAATGAGCGCGAGCTGGGGCCATCGCCGGCTATCGCCTCAATCAGTGTGGGGGAGTGCCGGGATTTTCGGCTTCGGCCCTCGCCCAAGGGGTGTGCCGCGGGCCATCCGCCTGTGAGCATCGCCCTGGAGCACGGGTCGCTGCTGCTGATGCTGCCGCCGACCCAATCCCACTGGCAGCATAGCCTCCCCAAGCGTGCAAAACGTGGTCCACGCATAAATATCACGTTTCGTCAGCTGATTCGCTGAGCTCCCTGTAGCCTGAATATATCCCTAAATGGTATCGTTTGCGTCTTACACAGGGAGTAACACTATGATCACAGTGCTGGTTGCAGATGACCACGCCATGGTGCGGACGGGCATAGCAAGGATGCTAGACGACGCAGACGATATCAGTGTCATTGCGGAGGCGGCAAATGGCGAAGAGGCCATTCAACGCTGCCGCGAACTTCGGCCTGATATTGTACTGATGGATATACGAATGCCGGGTATGGGCGGCCTTGAAGCCACCCGAAAACTTCAGCAGGTTGCGCCGGATACCCGGATTATTGCGGTTAGCGCCTGCGAACAGGAGCCGATGCCCAGCCGCTTATTGAAAGCCGGCGCCTGGGCCTACCTGACGAAGGGCGGCGACGACAGTGGGCAAGAGGTACTGACCGCCGTGCGTCAGGTGGCCAGCGGCAAGCGCTATTTAAGCCCCAGTATTGCCCAGGCCCTGGCGCTCAGGGGCTATGACGAGCAATCGGCTTCGCCCTTTGACAGCCTGTCTGAACGAGAAATTCAGATCAGTATCATGATAGGCAATGGCTTACGCGTGCAGGATATTGCCGATACCCTGCATATTCAGGCGAAAACCGTGAACAGCTATCGCTATCGCATCTTTGAGAAGCTCGATGTCAATGGCGACGTGGCACTGACGCTGCTGGCCATTCGCCACGGCCTCATTGAGGCTCCGAGCAGTAGTTGATAGGACAATATGGCGTCTTCGCAGAGTTTTGACCACCAGCGTTTTTTAAAGACGGTCACCCAAAAAGCGGGTGTCTATGTCATGCTCAGCGAAGCGGCCGATATTCTCTATGTCGGCAAGGCCAAGAATCTGCGAAACCGACTGAGCAGCTACTTCCGCAGCGCGGGGCTGACCAATAAAACGATGGCGTTGGTGGCGCGCATTCATCAAATTGAAGTGACGGTTACCAGCACAGAGCGAGAAGCTCTGCTGTTGGAGCAAAACTTAATAAAGCAGTACCGACCGCCCTATAACATCCTGCTGCGTGACGATAAATCCTACCCCTATATCTACCTGAGCAGCGATCATCGTCATCCGC